>JALTRC010000482.1 GCA_026998145.1 Gammaproteobacteria bacterium | reverse complement strand
CCTGTAGCCAACAACTGCAACATCATCTACTGATGCAGACCATTCTAACTGTATAAACGAAGCAGACATGCCAACGGCGTTTAAATTGGCTGGTTTGGAGGGTGGCGATGTATCTGCCGGCAGGGAGCCAGTTGAATTATCGACGGGAACTTGTCCTGCTCCGGTACAGGCAGAAAGTATGCCAATCAAGGCGTAAGTTACTAAAAATCTTAAATGGAATGGTTTAAACATGCTGGTTACCTGAATATAAATCTATAGGTCGAGTTAATGCTGCTAGAGTAAAAAACACTATATTATCGATTGGGTAATGGGATTTGGTCAAAAGAACACACGAATCTGTGATGAGAATTCTAGAAGAGTTGAAATAAATAACTGTGTAGTGGTTCAAAAAGTAAAATGAATAGTCTGGAACGGACATAATTATATAGATTTAAGGTAATTTAAAAAAATAACAAATTATATTGAATTATAGATGCTGGTTTCTACCTGAATTCTTCTAAACAAGCATGTTTTTATACAGTGTTATTTGATATTCTGAAAACAGCCAATTCTATAAATATATTGATGTAATATGCTGTTTTAGATGGGGAAATATAAAATTTAATTACGAGTACAAAAATATGCTGGATAAAATAAAAAATCTTGTTAAGAAATTGGTGTATAAGCTTGGAGTATTGGGCGCTCTTCATACTGCCAGGAATAAAAACACACTAACAGTTGTATTGTTTCACCGTGTGTTGCCAGTGGATGACGCTCGCTGGAAACAGGCGGATATGGACTGGACAGTTAGTGACATATTCTACAACGATTGTCTGGTTTTTTTTAACCGGCATTATAATGTCATTTCTTATGATGATTTGGAGCAGTCTATAAACAGCAGTATACCTTTACCTGATCGGGCTCTGCTTGTTACTTTTGATGATGGTTGGTCGGACAATATTGATTATGCAGAGAAGATATCCCGGCTAAATCAGGTTCGGCCGTTATTATTTGTTACGACTTCATCTATTGGCAAAAAAATACTGTCATGGCAGGAAGCATTATATAGCTCATGGCGAATGGGTTTGTTATCAGATGAATGGGTACGAAAAATATCTTCACTGGCAGAAATAGATGATGAAATTATAAAAAATGAGTCTCATATTCGATTGTTTATAAATACACTCCAAAAATCATCTTCTGATATTAAAGAGAAATTTAAAAAACCAATATCTGAACTTGAGGCCAGCCTTCCAGGAAATAATCAAATGCTGAATGCGTCAGAGCTAAAAAAATTATATCGATCAGGTTTTTCTATGGGTACTCATGGGGTCATACATGAGCCTTATAACCAGATAGAGTCAGCGCTAAGGGATATGCGTGAAAGTAGAAATCAGCTTGCAGAAATAATAGACGCTTCTCCAGCGACAAGTATGTCATTTCCCCATGGGGTGGAAAATCATACTTTAATCGAGTCTGCTATTGAGGCAGGTTATACTTCAATATTTACAGGAAGAAGTCATTTAAATAAACTGAAATATAATGAAATAAATGTTTATGGGAGATTTAATATTGAGCAGTGTGATCTGGAGGATCCATCGGGGCGGTTGAATTATTCTAAAATGGCCTTATATTTATTTAGAAGGGCGATTAAATAATTCTAAATGTCAATAAGGTTATCTGGTAATGGATCTGAAAAGGATATTGTTTCTTAATAGAAAGATTGATGTTGAAAAACTGGATAAGGAGGATTGGGATAAACAGTATCTTACTGGTCGATGGAGTTATTTAAATCAGTTACCAGATTTATCTCACTATTCAATTATTGAAGGGTATTGCCAATATGTTTCGGCAAAGGGACGTATTCTTGATGTGGGATGTGGGGAAGGTGTATTACAACAGCGTCTGTCTGTTCTACCCTATGATCGATATACAGGCATTGATGTATCATCAGTAGCAATTGATATTTCTAATAAAAAGTATTCCGATGATCGTACAGAATTTTTTGTGGCTGATGCAAGAACTTATGAAAGTTCCATGGTATATGACCTCATTATTTTTAATGAAAGTTTATATTGTTTTAATGACGCCGTATCTATACTTAACCATTATAAAAATATGTTAAGTCCTGGTGGAATGTTTGTTATTTCAATGCATGAGCAGGAAGTGAGTAAACATCATTGGGGTGATATTGAAAGGGAATTTGATGTCATTGATGCTGTTCATGTTAGTAATGATAGAGATAAAGACCTGTCCTGGCGGTGCGCTTTAGTGAAATTTAAATAGCGACCTGGCTCTATTGAAAATATACTGGTCGAGCGTGTCTATTATTTATGTTATTTAATTAATCGTTTTGTAAATTGTATTAGAATCTGTGGCTGTTTCTGGTGACTCTATTTTAAAAGGGGTGGCCAGAACCAGTATGCCGACCAGTGGGTGGTCGATATAATGTATTTCCTTGCTCTTCATTCGTCGTTCAATATTAATCGTGTATATTTTTTCTTTGTTCCCTGGATTATTGTCGCTTGTTTCTATATTTTCCTGGGCTGAATCCTGTTTTTTATGTAAATCTAAATTGATATTGATATGCAAATATCGGCTCATTACAAGAGTCACATTGCCATCAATATAATCAGAGGTATTTTCCTGGGATGGATGCTGTTCTGCCGCTGTGCTCAATGATGTCTTACCGGCTGTTATGTTGGGTGCTGAATAGTTTTTATTATATTCAAGACTGTTTATGTGCACAGGAAAAGATTTTTCCTGTGGGAGTCCTGCCTGTCGCCATGCTGTGTGAATAAGAACCTGATAGTGACGATTTCTCATTAATTTTTCAGCTTGTTTTGCCAGCTTGAATTGGTCTGGTTTAAGCATCTCTGCCTGCAAATTTAAATCTATGGGTGGGCTTATAGTCATAGCTGTTGGAGCGCTGATTGCTAATGCTTCCCTGGCTGTTTTTATACTGTCTGTATTTGAGGCATTATCGGTCGTATTGATATGCTTATCTTCAGTTGAAGAATTGGAGGCAGGCGGTTCATCTGAAATTCCAGGTATGGGTGTTTTGTCTGGCCAATTTTCAGAATTTAAGTATAGGTCATTGGTATTCTTAAATATGATTATTTCTACTTCATATCCAGTCTCATCTGCAAACAGGGTATGAGAGCTTACTAATAAGCTTGTCAGGATCAATAATCGATAAAAAGGGTTCACTTATGCGGCTTCCTGTTGTGTTAGTTGTGAAAGAGTTGCCTGTACTATGGCTATTCGATCTTCAGCTGAGTCAGTTTCTTTCATTATGTATAAAGTGTCTTTACCATTAAACTTATACAGACTGGACTGATTCTGAATCATCAATATCAGTTGAGTCGGATCTATTTTAGCCTGTTCTTCAAAAATAATTCTGGCGCTGTTCTCAGTTGCATCAATTTTCTTCACGCCAATACTCTGGGTGCTGAGTTTGAGTTCCGTAACAGCAAACAGGTTTTTCGCAGCATCCGGTAGTAGACCAAAGCGATCAATGAGTTCTACGCGAAGCTCCTTCAGTTCCCCCATATCTTTGGCAGCTGAGATTCGTTTGTATAGAATCAGCCGTTCATGTACATCGAAAACATAGTCATCCGGTAGCAGGGCGGGGATTCCCAGATCGATTTCGGTACCGTGATGTAATGGGGTATCCAGATCAATGTTCTTGCCGGATTTGAGTGCTTTTACTGCTCTTTCCAGTAGTTCTGTATAAAGGCTGAAACCAATCTCATGTATCTGGCCGCTTTGCTCATCACCCAGTAACTCGCCGGCGCCGCGTATTTCCAGATCGTGGGTGGCCAGGGTAAAGCCGACGCCCAGGTCTTCCAGTGATTCTATGGCTTCCAGACGCTTGATAGCATCTTTGGTCATTAACGAGTGGGGCGGGGTGATTAAATAGGCATAGGCGCGATGATGGGAACGACCCACGCGGCCCCTGATTTGATGCAGCTGTGCCAGACCCAGTTTATCTGCCCGGTTGATAATAATGGTATTGGCAGAGGGTATGTCGATACCGCTTTCGATAATGGTCGTGGCCACCAGAATATTAAAACGCTGGTGATAAAAATCCAGCATCACCTGTTCCAGTTCACGCTCACGCATCTGGCCATGGGCGTATTCCACTTTAGCTTCGGGGATGAGTTTTTCAATATCCCGGCAGATTTTTTCAATGGTTTTCACATCGTTATGTAGCACATACACCTGGCCGCCCCGTTTAATTTCCCGTAAGCAGGCTTCCTGAATCTGTGCGTCATTCCATTCGGAAACAAAGGTATTGATGGCGTGACGCTGAGTAGGCGGTGAGGCAATAATGGACAGATCTCGCAGGCCGGATAGGGACATATTCAGAGTGCGGGGGATCGGTGTGGCGGTGAGGGTGAGTATGTCCACCTCGGCGCGCAGGTTTTTAAACTGCTCTTTATGGCGCACGCCGAAGCGATGTTCTTCATCGATAATCAATAAACCTAAATCCTTGAACTTGATGTCTTTGGATAATAATTTGTGAGTGCCAATCACAATATCGACCGTGCCTTTTTCCAGTTCAGCAAAAATCTCTTTTTGCTGTTTGGCGGTTTGAAAACGGGAAAGCCCCTCGATTTTAAAAGGCCAGTCGGCAAAGCGATCTTTGAAATTCTGTAAGTGTTGCTGGGATAATAATGTGGTGGGTACCAGTATGGCTACCTGTCGTCCCGCATTGGCGGCAACGAAGGCGGCTCGCATGGCGACTTCGGTTTTGCCAAAACCCACATCGCCGCAGACGACTCGATCCATGGCAAGTTCGGATTGCAGATCGTCAATAACCGCCTGAATGGCTTTGGCCTGATCTTCGGTTTCTTCAAACGGGAAGGCGGCGGCAAAGGCGGCGTATTCTTCTTCATTAAGTGGATAGGCATAGGCTTTTTTAGCGGCACGCCTTGCATGGAGATCAAGAATTTCGGCGGCCACATCGTGGACTTTTTGTGCGGCCTTGCGCCGGGCTTTTTGCCAGGCGCCTGTGCCCAGTTTATGCTGGGGCGCATGTTCTTCATCAGCGCCTGTATAACGGCTGATTAAATCCAGTGATGAAACCGGTACATAAAGTTTGTCGCCGCCACTGTATTCAATGGTTAAAAATTCTGCATCCACCTTGCCCACGTCCAGCTTTTGCAAACCCAGATAGCGGCCAACCCCGTGTTCCTCATGTACAACCGGTGCGCCAATATGTAAATCGGCCAGATTGCCGATAATGGCTTCCGCATCCCGGGTGCGGGTTTTGCGTCTTTGTTGCTGGGTGCGTTCACCGAATAATTGTGATTCGGTAATAATGCAAAGTTCGGGTTGTTGTAAGTTCAGGCCCTGTTCAAGGGGAGCAACCGTAATGCAAATATTTTCACTGCTGTGGATAAAATCCTGCCAGCTTTTTACTTCATGGGGATGAATTTTCTGGTGGCGAAGCATGTCCAGCATGGCTTCTCTGCGACCACTGGATTCGGCTGAAAATAATATGCGGCCTTTGTTTTGCTTAAGAAAGTCGTTCAGGGCTTTGGCCGGTTTTTCTGTGCGAGCTTGAATTAGCAGGCTGGGCGGCGCGTTAAAGGGCAGATTAATGTGATGTTCGTTTTCCTGCACTTTAAAATTTTGCGTGTAAATACAGGGGTGCTGTTTTAACTTTTGTAGGGCATCGTCCAGGTGCAGATATAATTTTTCCGGCGCCAGTATGGGGCGCTCAATATCATGGCGGCGCTGTTCATAACGCTGTGCAACATCCTGATGAAAATTCTGTATATGTTCGTCCAGTGACGGCTCACTGATAAAAACCGTATTGTCGGGTAGATAATCAAACAAACTCTGCAAACGATCAAAGAATAATGGCAGATAATATTCAATGCCCGAAGGTATCAGGCCATCGGAAATGTCGTTATAAATTTTACTGCGGGTGGGATCCCCTTCAAAGGTTTCCCGGTAGCGGGAGCGAAACTGGCTGATGGCTTCGTTATTAAAGGGGAATTCCCTTGCGGGTAATATATTAACCTGTTTTATGTTTTCCAAAGAGCGCTGGGTTTCCGCATCAAAACGACGAATGCTGTCGATTTCATCATCAAATAAATCAATGCGGTAAGGTGAGGACTCGCCGGATGGAAATAAATCGATAATGGAGCCTCGCACGGCAAATTCTCCGTGCTCCATTACCTGGTTTACGCAGTTGTAGCCGCTTTGCTCCAGCTGGTGGCGAAACTTGTCAAGATCCAGCTGCTGTCCGGTTTCCAGCAGCAGAATATTATTTTGTATAAATGAGCGGGGGCTTAAACGCTGTAACAGTGTTGCCACCGGCACAATTAAAACATCACCTGCCTGAATATCCGGTAGTTTATACAGGGTGGTCAGGCGCTGGGAAATAATATCCTGATGAGGCGAAAAAATATCATAGGGCAGGGTTTCCCAGTCGGGAAAATGCAGAATGCCGGCCTGTTGTCTGGGGTGAAAAAATCCCAGCTCGTTTTCCAGTCGCTGTGCCTGCTGTACATCGGAGGTGATCACAACCAGCGGTGCAGTTTTATTGTCGGCAAGCTGGGCAATGGTGCAGGCTTCAGCGCAGCCATATAGCTGGCCGATGGTGCTGCTGCCGGTGTGATGGATTAAGGCCTGTAGTTGTCTGGAAAGCATTGATTCAATCAGTTTAAATTGGCGTTGTATTCTACCACTGTGAATGGTTTTTCGGGTGTTCGGAAGGGATTATTCTGATGGCTTTTGCACTTCATAAACGGCCATAATGGATTTCAGTTCGGCCAGCAGGCTTTGTTGCTCTACAGCGGACAGTTGCTGGGTCTGTTCCAGCGATTGCCCGGACTCCAGTATGCTAATGACTTCATTAACATAGGTGCAGCCCTGTGAGCAGATGGTTTCCAGTAGTTGAATATTATCGAGTTTGTTCATTATCAGGGCAGGTATAGATGCTCGCGCCAGAGCTGGAAAGTGGGGTATTTTTCATAACCCCGGGTTTGTATATATTGCAGCAGATATTTGAGCCGGTAGAGCTGAATCACCGAATCCACCCGAACAATTTCCTTGCCGTTTTCATCAAAGAATATCAGCGTGGGCGCAAAACTGAGCTTTAGTTCATCGGCCCATTTTTTAGCGGTTGTTTTTTTGCCGGCAGGGGTAATCACCGGCGTGTCTTGGGTGGTGTCCAGCTGAATGGCATCCAGATTTTCCAGTAGCAGAGGGATTTCCGGCTCGCTCATGGGGCCGCCGTGGAGGACATCACAGGCATGGCAGTGAGGGGTTTCAAAAAAGACCACCAGGGGCTGCTCGGCCGGAAAATGGCTGCGATCCAGATTATAAGGTGGCGGGCTGAATGAATCATGTTCATTCAGCGTGTCCTGCCCGTAGCCCATGGCTTTTTCAGCGCGGTTCATATACTTATGGAAATCTTCCCGCAAATAATGGCCATCAGCGGCATATTCCAGTGCGGCTCTAAATTGATAGGGTGGGCGATAACCGGAGAGTTTCAGCATCAGCCGTTGTTGGGTGTCGTAAAACAGAAAAGACGGGGTAAAGTTTGTTTTAACCTTGCCTGCATAGCCTTTTTCCGTATAGGTCTTGCCATCAAAATCGGTGACCGTGCGCTGGCCACGTACATCGATGGCAATTACGTTAAAGTGCTTGCGGGTGTAATCCACAATATCTTTTGCGCCCCAGTTATTCTTCATATGGGCTTCGCAATAGGGGCAGTCTTTACGGCCAAAATAGATAATCAGGCCTTTTTTGCCGGCGTCAGCAGCCTCTTCCAGGCTATCGGCCAGATCCAGAAAACTCAGGCTAAACCATTCGGGCAGGTGGACTTCGTCATCAACCAGCGGGGTGTCATCAAATACCAGCGGGTCGTCATCAGAGGCTTCTGTTTTGGCGATAGAAAGGGGGATAATAAGGCAAAACAGGCTGAGCAGGGTCAGGAATGTGGTGGTGATTCTAAGCATTCAGGCACGGGATTACTGGGTGAAGGGGCATTTTAACCAATATTTGACTGCAAGTCTTTCTTTAGTCGTGAGTCATTAGTCATTAGTCTTTAGTCGGCCGTAGCGACTCACGACTAATGACTAATGACTAATGACTAATGATTACAAGCCTCACCCCCGATGAGGCCTTGCCAGATATTCATGGCTGCGCATTTCTTCCAGCCGGCTGGCGGTGCGCTGGAACTCAAAGCGAAGCTGGCGGCCGGTGTATAGCTGATCCGGCATCACGTCACAGCTCACAATCAGCTTGACGTTATGGTCGTAAAATTCATCGATCATATTTACAAAGCGTCGGGCCAGGTCATCTTTGCTTTCTTCCAGCTGGGGAATCCGGGAGATAAAGACCGTGTGATAGCAGCAGGCAATTTCGATGTAATCGGCAGAGCCCCGGGGGGCGCTGCAAATAACCTTAAAATCAAGCCAGATCAGGCCGTCGCTCAGGGCGATACAGGGAATCTGACGATAATTGAGATGCAGGTTTTGCTGGTACTGTACCTGGGAGGTGCTGAGTTCAGTAAAGCGCTGTTTGAGTTGTGCCTGTGCCCCGTCATCAGCCGGGCAATACCAGGTTTGTGCCTTTTCCAGCAGGCGTAGCCGGTGGTCGGTCTGGCCGCCGATATGCACAATTTCACAATACTGCTTAAGCCGTTCGATGGCCGGTAAAAAACGCTGCCGTTGCAGACCGTTTTTATATAAATCATCCGGCTTGAGATTAGAGGTGCAAACCAGACAAATGCCTTCCTTAAAAAGAGCCTCCAGCAGGCCGTGTAACAGCATGGCGTCGGTAATATCCGATACATGAAATTCATCCAGGCAAATCACCCGATAGCTTTTGGCAAAATTTCGCGCAACCAGAGTGAGAGGGTTTTTTTGCCCTTTAATGAGTTCAAGCTGGTCATGAACTGTTTGCATAAACTGATGAAAATGCAGACGGATTTTATCGGCGAAGGGCAGGCTGTCATAAAAAATATCCATCATCCAGGTTTTGCCCCGGCCAACACCACCCCACAGATACAGGCCTTTTACTGGCTCGGTTTTGCGTATTTTCTGTTTAAGTTGTTGCCAAAGGCGGCTTTTATTTTGTGACTGGGCCAGCAGGCGTAAATACAGATTTTGCAGATGTTCGATGGCAGCTGCCTGTTCAGGATCGGCAATGAAGTTGTTTTGGGAAATAGCCTGTTGATAGCGCTCAGCGGGGGTCATAAGTAATTTATATGGTGTTATTTTATTTTAAATTCAATAAGATATGATATTTTATTAAAGTTATTTATCGATTGTTTTACGGCCGCCTTCAAGGCCCTATTATGAAGCATTTTGCGCGGATATGTGTGCTGAATTTTATCGGCAGGAGAATGCAAGAGCGAATTGAGAAAGAACAGCTAATTTGCTAATATAGCTCGCGCTTTCACACCATCCAACTTTCGCCCACAGGGTTAAAAATAAAACAAATAATGACACGTTATATATTCATTACAGGTGGTGTTGTTTCATCACTTGGCAAAGGCATTGCTGCCGCCTCATTGGGCGCTATTCTCGAAGCCCGTGGTCTCACCGTTAAAATGATGAAGCTGGATCCTTACATTAATGTGGATCCGGGCACCATGAGCCCGTTTCAGCATGGTGAAGTTTTTGTTACCGAAGACGGGGCAGAAACGGATCTGGATTTAGGCCACTACGAACGCTTTGTGCATTCCAAAACCTCCCAGGCCAGTAACTTCACCTCCGGGCGTATTTACGAAACGGTGATCCGCAAGGAGCGCCGGGGCGAATATCTGGGGGGCACGGTACAGGTAATCCCTCATATTACCGATGAGATCAAGCGCAGCGTCATTGCCGGAGCAGAAGGTGCCGACATTGCCATGGTGGAAATTGGCGGTACGGTGGGGGATATCGAATCCCTGCCGTTTCTGGAGGCCATTCGTCAGATGGGTGTGGAAATGGGCCACGACCACGCCCTGTTTATGCATCTTACCCTGGTGCCCTATATCGCCACTGCCGGTGAAGTGAAAACCAAGCCAACCCAGCACTCGGTAAAAGAATTACGCTCCATCGGTATTCAGCCGGATATTCTGCTGTGCCGCTCCGAGCAATATCTGCACGCGGATGATCGCCGCAAGATTTCACTGTTTACCAATGTGGAAGAAAAAGCAGTGATTTCCGCCAAGGATTTAAACCACATTTACAAGATTCCCCAGTGGCTACACGATCAGGGACTGGATGATATTGTGGTGGACAAGCTGCGTCTGGATGTGCCGGAAGCGGACCTGAGCGACTGGCAACAGGTGGTGGATGCACTGGAACACCCTGAGTCAGAAGTTACCATAGGAATGATCGGTAAGTATGTTGATTTAACTGAATCTTATAAGTCTTTAAATGAAGCTCTTGCTCATGCGGGCATCAGCAATCGGGTGAAGGTGAATATCGAATATCTGGATTCCGAGCTGCTGGAGCAGGGTGGGGATATTAACCAGCTGCGTGCCTATGATGCCATTCTGGTGCCCGGCGGCTTCGGCAAACGGGGTGTGGAAGGCAAGATTGCAGCAGTGCGCTATGCCCGGGAAAACAAGGTGCCTTATCTGGGTATCTGTCTGGGTATGCAGGTGGCAGTGATTGAATATGCCCGGGATGTGGCCGGCCTTAGCGATGCCCACAGCACAGAATTTGCGCCGGATACGGAAAACCCGGTAATTGGCCTGATTACCGAATGGCAGACTAAAGAAGGTGCGGTGGAACAGCGCTCGGAAGATTCCGATCTGGGCGGCACCATGCGTCTGGGTGCCCAGCCCTGTGATCTGGCAGAGGACAGTCTGGCAAGAGAGGTTTATGGTGAGGCACAGGTAAACGAGCGTCACCGTCATCGTTATGAATTTAATAATCGTTATTTAGAATCACTGGAAAAGGCCGGGCTGGTATTTTCCGGCAAATCGGTTGATGGCAATCTGGTTGAGGTTGTCGAGGTCAAGGATCATCCCTGGTTTATTGCCTGTCAGTTCCATCCTGAATTTACCTCAACGCCCCGGGATGGCCATCCACTATTTAGCAGCTTTATTCAGGCTGCCTGTAAACACCGGGATAATAAAGCCTGATGAAAATTCTAGGATTTGAAGCAGGTCTGGATCAGCCGTTATTTTTATTTGCCGGCCCCTGCGTGATCGAAAGCGAGGCACTGGCACTGGAGACCGCCCAGCAGCTTAAGGGTATTACCGACAGGCTCGCCATCCCCTTTGTGTACAAGTCTTCCTTTGATAAGGCGAATCGCTCCTCCATGGACAGTTTCCGCGGCCTGGGGATAGCAGAAGGCCTGCGTATTATGCAGAAGGTAAAGGATGAAATCGGCGTGCCGGTGATTACCGATGTCCACGAAGACACGCCCATGGACGAGGTGGCCGATGTGGTGGATATTATCCAGACCCCTGCGTTTTTGTGCCGCCAGACCAATTTTATTGTAAAGGCTGCCAGTGCCGGCATTCCGGTGAATATCAAAAAGGGCCAGTTTATGGCCCCCTGGGATATGAAAAATGTGGTGGACAAGGCGCGCAGCACCGGCAATCAGCAGATTATGGTGTGTGAGCGGGGCGCATCTTTTGGCTACAACAATCTGGTTTCCGATATGCGCTCCCTGGCGGTCATGCGGGATACGGGTTGCCCAGTGGTATTTGATGCCACCCATTCGGTACAATTGCCCGGCGGACAGGGCAGCTGCTCCGGCGGACAGCGGGAGCATGTGCCGGTACTGGCCAGAGCAGCTGTGGCCGCCGGCGTTTCAGGCCTGTTTATGGAAACCCATCCCGAGCCGGAAAAGGCCTTAAGTGATGGCCCCAATGCCTGGCCACTGGGAAAAATGGCGGATTTGTTATCCCGCTTAAAAGAGATTGACGCGCTGGTGAAATCCCGGCCACTGGAAGAAAACGATTTGTAATCATCGGCTGCCCCAGGGCGGCCATAACGTAAGAACCTTCATGGGAAGGTTTCGTGTATTATATATTAGCTGAATAATACACGCTAAACATAGGAAAACATTGAGAAAATCATGCCTAAAATTAAAGATATTATTGCTCGCGAAATACTCGATTCACGTGGAAATCCAACCCTGGAAGCTGACATTATTCTGGAGTCCGGTATTTGTGGCCGCGCCGCTGTGCCATCCGGTGCATCTACCGGCGCCCGTGAAGCCATTGAACTGCGTGACGGGGATAAAAGCCGCTATCAGGGCAAGGGCGTTAGCAAAGCAGTAGCCAATGTAAATGGCGAGATCAAGGCGGCGCTGATCGGTAAGGATGTTCATAATCAGGCAGAAATCGACCAGATTATGATTGATCTGGATGGTACAGAAAATAAGGCGCGTCTGGGTGCTAATGCGATTCTGGCCGCATCGCTGGCGGCAGCAGTCGCCGCAGCAAAATATGATAACAAGGCGCTGTTTGAATCTCTGGGTGGCGATGATTTTGTGCTGCCTGTACCCATGATGAATATTATCAATGGTGGTTCCCACGCGGATAACAGTGTGGATATGCAGGAATTTATGATCCTGCCGGTGGGTGCTCCCAGCTTTAAGGAAGCTCTGCGTTATGGGGCTGAAGTTTTCCATGCGCTGAAATCCGTACTGAGCAAGCGCGGTTTGATGACCACTGTGGGAGATGAAGGGGGCTTTGCTCCTAACCTGTCATCGAACGAAGAAGCTTTTGAAGTAATTCTGGAAGCCATTAAAAATGCCGGTTATGAAGCTGGCAAGGATATTTACCTGGGTCTGGATGCAGCCAGTTCTGAGTTTTATACGGATGGCCAATACAACCTGGCCTCTGAAGGTAAAATGCTCAGCGCTGAAGAAATGGTGGATTACATGGCCGCCTGGGTAGATAAATACCCCCTGATTACCGTGGAAGATGTGCTGGATGAAGCGGACTGGGACGGCTGGAAAATTCTCACCGAAAAACTGGGTGATAAAGTACAGCTGGTAGGTGACGATTTATTTGTAACCAATACCGCTATCTTTAAGGAAGGCATTGATAAAAATATCGCCAATTCCATTCTGATTAAGGTTAACCAGATAGGTACGCTTACGGAAACCAATAATGCCATTAATATGGCTCACGATGCAGGCTACACTGCAGTTGTATCCCACCGTTCCGGTGAAACCGAAGATACCTTTATTGCGGATCTGTGTGTGGCTATGAAAACCGGGCAGATTAAAACTGGTTCTCTTTCGCGCTCTGACCGGGTAGCCAAATACAATCAGCTGCTGCGTATTGAAGAAGCCCTGGGTGACAAGGCGGTTTATGCGGGCAAGTCTGCGTTTAAACATCTGAGCTAAACTTTGGCCGAGGCTATATCTCCCCCCCCTTTGAAAAAGGGGGGCAGGGGGGGGATTCCCCAGCTCTCTTTTTCAAAGAGAGTGCCTCGTATGAAGTGTTTTGCCTTAAGTTTCCTCCAGGATACATCCCAATGAAATGGATTATCGCCATACTCATCACGCTGCTTTTACTGTTACAGTACAAGCTATGGCTGGGTGACGGTGGTATTCCGGAAGTCTTGCAGCTGGAAGAAGAACTGGCCCAGCAGCAACAGCAACGGGATAAATTACAGGAACGCAATCGGGGGCTGGATGCGGAAGTCTCCGATCTGAAAAAAGGCCTGGATGCCATTGAGGAACGTGCCCGCAGTGAGCTGGGCATGATTGGCAAGGACGAAAAATTTTACCAGATTATTCCGCCGGCTAAAAAGCCATAAGGCCCGTATGACCCAATCCCCGCAAGTAAGCAAACAGTTCTGGGCCATTATTCCCGCCGCCGGTGTCGGCAGGCGAATGAATAGCCAGCAGCCCAAGCAGTATCTCAGCCTGCATCAAAAAACCGTTATCGAACACAGTTTGCAGCGCATGCTGGATGTGGATGCCATTGCGGGTGCGGTGATTGCACTGGGTAAAACCGATGAATACTGGCAGGATATTCCGCAGAATTTCAGTAAACCGGTGCACCGAGTTGAGGGGGGCAAAGAACGCTATGATTCGGTGCTTAATGCCTTACTGTATCTACAGCAGCATCTGAAAGGTGCGGCAACAGAAAACTGGGTGCTGGTACATGATGCAGCAAGACCCTGTGTGCGGGAATCGGATATTAATAAGTTAATCAATGCCGCCAGCCAGCATGATAACGGAGGGCTGCTGGCATCGCCGGTGCGTGACACCATGAAACGGCAGCAGCTTAAAGGCACAGGTGTGGATCAAACCGTTGATCGCAATGGTTTATACCATGCCTTAACACCGCAAATGTTCAAGCTGGATTTATTAATCAGGGCTTTGAAAAATGCCCGTCAAAACGGTCAGCCGGTAACCGATGATGCCTCAGCCATGGAGCTGGCCGGTTACCATCCCCAGCTGGTGGAAGGCCATGATGACAATATTAAAATTACCCGGCCTTTCGATTTAACCCTGGCAGGGCTGTATATGCAGGAGCAGATGAAGGAAAGTTAAGCCAGCGTTTTCCATTGCGAATCTGCCCGAGCCTGCTATGGTGTTCCCAGCGTCAGCTTGAAACAGTGACACTTGAGTAATTTTTTGAGCAAAATTAGGCAGAGGTTTCTGAATGAGTGAAATGCGAATAGGCCACGGCTTTGATGTACATGAATTTATGCGAGGTAAATTCATTATCATGGGGGGAGTCAAAATCCCCTATGTAAAAGCCTTTAAAGCCCATTCAGATGGGGATGTGCTGATTCATGCGGTATGTGATGCTCTGCTGGGCGCAGCAGCCCTGGGGGATATTGGCCAGCATTTCCCCGACACAGACCCCCAGTATCGGGGTATCAGCAGCCGTATTTTACTGGTGCAGGTGATTACCATGCTGCGTTGGAAAGGTTTTACGCTGGGGAATCTGGATATTACGATTGTGGCAGAAGAGCCTAAAATGGCGCCCCATATTGACAATATTCGTAAAAATCTGGCGGAAGACACCCAGACGGATATGAGCCGGATTAATGTAAAAGCCACCACAACAGAAAAACTGGGATATATCGGCCGGGAGGAAGGTATCGCCGTACATTGTGTGGCCCTGATTCAAAAATCCTGAGGTGTAAACAAAATTAAAATAATAGCTTATACTCGATAGTTAAAGAGGACTTTAAATGACAAGTATATGCTGATCTATCTGCATGGTTTTAACAGCTCACCGCAATCTTTTAAGGCAAGATTGCTGGCGAAACATGCAAAATCCATTGGCATAGCCGAGCGTCTTGAAATTCCCGCAATTCCTTCTATCCCATCTAAAGCCATCACTTTCCTCGATCAGTTTATCAATGAAAAAATTCGCCAGACAAACCGCCTGACTTCCACTCAGATCTGTTTAATTGGCAGTTCTCTTGGGGGCTATTACGCGACCTGGCTGGCTGAAAAATATGAATGTCGGGCGGTGCTGATTAATCCTGCTGTCCGGCCCTATGAACTGCTGCTGAATTATCTGGGAAAAAATCAGAACCTTTATACGGGTGAGGAGTATGAACTGGAAAAAGCGCAGGTTGATGTTTTGCGCGAGCTTGAGGTTGATCACTTAAGCCATCCGGATCGTTATTTACTCATGCTGCAAACCGGCGATGAAGTGCTGGATTATAAGCTGGCGATGGATAAATACGCCGGTGTGCCATCCATAGTGGAAGAAGGCGGTGGCCATGAATTTATGGGTTTTGATCGTCACCTGGATACGGTGCTGGCTTTTTGCGGAATTAACTGCTTAAAGAATTATTCCTGATTAACAAAAAACAAAGCCGTTAATCAACGCCAGTAAAAGCCGGCGTTTTAAATGATTTATGGGCTCAGTTTTTTAAAGACGGCATAAAACGCCACTGTGTATATTTTCCTCTTTTCTTTTTTGCCCAATACCAAACTTCCAGCTAGAATGCGCCTGATATAAAGATAACAAAGGCAAAATATGTCCCTTGGACCGGTGATGATTGATCTGCTGGGCACCTCCATCACAGCCCAGGAAAAGGAAATGCTACTGCATCCGCAAACCGGTGGGGTCATTCTGTTTACCCGTAATTTTGAGTCGATTGCGCAGATCACCGATCTGATTTCGCAAATCCATTCCTTACGTTCTCCCCATTTACTTATTGCCGTGGATCATGAGGGTGGCCGTGTGCAACGCTTTCGCGAGGGCTTTACCCATATACCTGCTGCGGCTCAATACGGAAAACTCTATGACCTTAATCGACAGGCAGGTAAAAAAATGGCCGAGCGTTGTGGCTGGCTAATGGCAGCAGAATGCCGGGCCGTGGGTGTGGATATGAGTTTTGCGCCGGTGCTGGATATGGGGCGTGGTGTCAGTGGTGTCATTGGTGATCGGGCTTTTCATCATCATCCGGATAAAATTGCCGAGCTGGCCAATGATTTTATGCTGGGGATGCATCATGGGGGCATGGCGGCAACCGGCAAACATTTTCCGGGACATGGTTCCATCAAGGAAGACTCTCACGTGGCCCATCCGGTGGATAATCGCCCCCTGAATGATTTAATGCTGGAAGATATTCGCCCCTTTGAGCGTATGATTCAGTTTGGTCTGGCCGCCATTATGCCGGCCCATGTGGTGTATCCTCAGGTGGATGATAAACCGGCGGGTTATTCTGAAATATGGTTACAGAAAATATTGCGTCATCAGCTGGGTTTTCAGGGGGTTATTTTTAGTGATGATCTGTCTATGGAGGCGGCCGGTGTAGTGGGATCTTTTGCCCAGCGGGCGCAAACAGCCCTGAATGCGGGCTGCGATATGGTGCTGGTATGTAATCACACAGAAGCGGCAGCCGAAGTGCTGGAAAGTTTGCAGGGCTATTCTAACCCGGCGTCACAATTACGCCTGGTGCGTATGCATGGTCGAGGGGGCATGCCCATGGCCGATTTGCAGGCGACTGATGAATGGCAGCAGGTTGTAAAATCAATTGAACAGTTAAAACTTGATGAAAGTCCCTGGCTGGAGATGGATGTTTAGTATGCAGTCGATACAAGAATATTTACAGCACATATCTCTGTTTAATGAAACCTATGGCTGGATTGCCCAGGTCTTTATTATTATTTTTATTTCCATGGTGGTGAATTTTTTCCAGAAGCGGGCGTTGCTGCGTTTGCAGAAAAAATTACAGAACACAAAAAATCCCTGGGATGATTTAATTATTTCATCGGCGCAGCATCCTGTTAGCTGGCTAGTGTGGCTGGTTGGTTTAAGCTTTGCGGCGGAAATTGTTAAGCAGGAAAGTGGCGCGGCCATTTTTTCTGCCATTGACCCGGTTCGTGATGTGGGCGTGATCGTTATCATTATGATGTTTTTGCTGCGGCTGATTCGTGGCACCGAAAAAATCATGATGCAAAAGCAGAATGAAACCGGTGAAAAAGATTTTGATAAACACACGGTTGAAGCCATCGGCAAGTTGTTTCGGGTGTCGGTTATTATTACCTGTGTGCTGGTTATTTTGCAGACCCTTGGCTACAGTATTTCCGGTGTACTGGCCTTTGGTGGTGTGGGTGGTATTGCGGTGGGTTTTGCGGCTAAAGATATGCTGGCTAACTTTTTTGGTGGCCTGTTTGTGTATCTGGACAGACCTTTTGTTGTGGGGGACTGGATTCGTTCCAGTGATCGGGAAATTGAAGGCACGGTGGAACATATCGGCTGGCGATTGACCCGTATCCGTACCTTTGATAAACGCCCTCTGTATATTCCCAATTCTGCCTTTACCACTATTGCAGTAGAAAACCCTTCCCGCATGAGTCATAGACGCATCTATGAAACCATGGGCATAAGATATGACGATATTAATAAAATGGCGGATATTGTGGCGGATGTTAAGGCCATGTTAAAGGCCCATCCGGAAATCGATACCAGCCAAACCATGATTGTAAACTTCAATAGCTTTGCGCCGTCTTCTGTTGATTTTTTTGTATACACTTTTACCAAAACAACCGACTGGGTTTTCTACCATGAAGTAAAACAGGATGTGTTGTTAAAGATTGTTAATATTATTGAATCACACGGAGCTGAAATGGCATTCCCCACATCAACGATACATATTCAAAGCCTGCCGGAAAATATTTTAATGGGTGAAACACATGGCAGATAAACTATTAATTGTTTTAAGCAGTATCGACATTAGCCGCGCCGAGGCTATATTGCCACCCTTAAGTCAGGCCAATATTGCAGCGGCAATGGATTATGATGTAGAAGTTTTATTTACCGGTCATACCGGCCGCTTATCCATTAAAGGTGTGGCAGAAAAAATCACCCTGGAACATTCCAGTTACCAGAATATTTATGAGCTGATAAAAGAAGGTTTTGAAGCCGGAGTTAAATATAAAGTCTGTACCCCGTCACTGGATTTATGGGGTGATGATTTGATTGCAGAGATTGGCGAAACCGTGGGCGGCGCTTATATGATTAGCGAAACCATGGACGACAGTGTTGCAACACTGGCTTATTAATATGAGTACATTAGCTGAAGCACAGACGGTACTGGATCGAGCGGAATTAATTTACACAGCCGAAGAGGTCAGCAGCGCCATAGATAAAATGGCTGAACAGCTCAATAAAATTTTCGCTCATATAAAAAAAGATCAACCAGTGCTTGCCCTGAGTATTATGAATGGGGGTTTAATTTTATCCGGTCATTTATTAACCCGTTTAGACTTTCCCCTGCAAATTGATTATCTGCATGCCAGTCGTTACCGTAATCAGATATCAGGCGGTGAGCTGCACTGGAAGGTAGAGCCTCAGCATGATCTGGCCGGTCGTGAGTTGCTGATTATCGACGATATTTTAGATGAGGGTTACACCCTGGCGGCGATTCAGCAATACTGTATGCAAAAGCAGGCTGAGCGGGTAGTCTCTGCGGTGCTGGTTGAAAAGCATCATCAGCGGCGCACCGCTGATGTGGAATGTGATGTGATCGGCATGAGTGTGGAAGATCGTTATGTATTCGGTTTTGGTATGGATTACAAAAGCTATCACCGTAATCTGAATGGCATTTATGCGGTAGCCGAGGGAGACGGCTAATGTCACTCACGGCTATTATTGGCGGCACGGGTCTTAATCAGCTGGAAGGTTTGCAGCTATCAGAAAGCCGCCATTATAAAACCCGGTGGGGCGAGCCATCATCCTCCCTGCAGTTTGGTCAGCTGGGTAAACAGGATGTGGTATTTCTGGCCCGCCATGGGAGTCATCCCCATATTCCGCCCCATAAGGTCAATTACCGGGCCAATATTCAGGCCTTAAAAGATGTGGGAGCCGATGCCATTATTGGCGTGGCAGCCGTTGGCGGTATTACCGCTCAAATGTGGCCCCAGCGCATTGTGATTCCCGACCAGATTATTGATTACACCTATGGCCGGGAGCACACATTTTTTGCGGATGATTTAGATGATGTGGTGCATATTGATTTTTCCTGGCCCTATGAGCAAAGCCTGCGGCAGAAGTTGCTGCATATTGCCCAGACGCTGGACTTAAATGCCATGGATAAGGCTTGCTACGCCGCCACTCAGGGGCCTCGACTGGAAACGGTTGCGGAGATAAAGCGCCTTGAGCAGGATGGCTGTGATATTGTCGGTATGACCGGCATGCCCGAAGCGGCTTTAGCCCGTGAGCTGGAACTTCCCTATGCCTGCTGCGCACTGGTGGTTAACTGGGCGGCAGGCAAGGCCGGGCAGCAGGAAATCTCTCACGCCGAGATGCTGGCGACCATCGAGCAGGGCATGGGGCGTATTCGCCAGTTGCTGGCTGCGGCGATTGTTGATTAAATCCTGCAATTTCATGGCTGATGTTATAAAATAGCGCCGCTTTTTTAATGAAGGACATAGAATGTCACGATCTCGCGCCGACAAGGTAAACCCCGATGCCACGGGCCTACATAAACTTTTTCTGAAAATTCGTTATCACGAACAGTCCCGTCAGTGGTTTGCTGTATTGTTTGTGCTGCTGGTCAGCCTGCTAGGTGAACCACAACCGGCCCTGTTATATGCAGGCACAGCCATTGCCGCTGTGGGCGCCGCCGTTCGTTTATGGGCATCCGGTTATGTGATGAAAAACAAGGAACTGGCCACCACCGGCCCTTATTCCATGGTGCGTCATCCCCTCTATGTGGGTAATTTGTTATTGCTGTTCGGTTTTTCTCTGGCAGCCTCAGTGGTCTGGGCATTTGTATTAATGGGTTTTCTGGTGTGGTTGTATTATCCACCTACCATTGCCTATGAAGACAACAAGCTGCATGGTATTTTTGGTGAAGAATGGGAAAACTGGAGTCAGGATATTCATGCACTGATTCCCACTTTCAAAAATAAAGTCGGCTCCAAAAAAAGCGAGTGGTCATTTAAAAAGAGTCTGATGCAAAACGGTG
>JALTRC010000481.1 GCA_026998145.1 Gammaproteobacteria bacterium | reverse complement strand
ACAAAGACGTGTAATGACGCACCGCCTGCAATTCGGAAACCTCCGGCAGAGGTGGCAGCTCGGCGCGTAATAAAGTCTGCGGAATATCCGTTACCGCCGCCTCGATATCCGGCGCCTGTATTTTGGTTTTACGGCCCTTTGCGGCATGTTCAAAAATCAGCATAAGATGGCCTCCAGTGCATCGGCATATTGTTTGATGTCATCGTCGGTGCGCATTTCAGTGGCGCATACCAGCAGTGCATTGCCCAGCTCGGGGTAATCCCGGCTCAGATCATAGCCCCCCAGAATGTTTTTCTCCGCCAGCGCCTCCAGCACCTCGGCCACCGGCCTGTTTAGCTGCAATACCGCTTCATGGAAACGGGCACCATTAAATAGTGGCTTGACGCCGTCAATGGCCGCCAGAGCATCGACCAGCTGCCGGGTATTCTGGTGACAGGCTGTTGCCACCTGCTGCAAGCCCTGGGGCCCCATAATCGCCATGTGAATAGTGGATGCAGTCACCACCAGCCCCTGATTGGTGCAGATATTGGAGGTCGCCTTGGAGCGGCGGATATGCTGCTCCCGGGCCTGCAGGGTCAGCACAAAACCTTCCCGCTCATCCTGATCCACGGTGCGACCCACAATCCGCCCGGGCATCTGGCGAACCAGTGCCTTGATGCAACACATAAAGCCATAATAAGGCCCGCCGGACGACATGGGCGCCCCCAGAGGCTGGCCATCACCTATGGCAATATCCGCCCCCTTTTCGCCCCATTGCCCCGGTGGTTTCAGCAATGCCAGGCTCAATGGATTCACCACCGCAATCACCAGCGCCCCCTGAGCATGAGCCCAGTCGGTCAGCGCATCCACGTCCTCAAGATTGCCGAAGAAATTCGGCTGGGCTATCACCAGCGCGGTAATATCCTCCCCTTCATAGGCTTTTAATGATGCCAGATCCATCACACCGGCAGAGGCATCAAAGGGCAGATCCACCAGCTCAATATTCTGATGTTTCACAATGCTGTTACTGGTATGGGTATAAACCGGGTTGACCGTGCGTGGCACCAGAATCTTGCGGGATTTGGATTTACGATTGGCCCGCACGGCCATCAACGCCGCTTCCGCCATACTGGAAGCACCGTCATACATGGATGCATTGGATACATCCATGCCGGTCAGCGCCGTCATCATGCTCTGATATTCATAAATCAGCTGCAAAGTGCCCTGGGAGGCTTCCGCCTGATAAGGAGTGTATGCGGTGTAATATTCCCCCCGGGTGGTGATCTGCCACACGGCTGATGGAATGTGATGATCATAGGCACCAGCCCCCATAAAGCAGATTGGCTGACCATCCTGGGCGGCGCGGCTGTTCATCAGACGGTTAATGTCCATCTCTTTCATACCGGCGGGAATATTTCCCAGGGTTTTAGCTCTTAAATGGGGCGGGATTTCATCAAATAACTGCTCGATGCTATCAACGCCAACGGCGGCAAGCATGTCGCGAATTTCATCGTCTGTATGGGGAATAAAAGGCATGGTGGATCACTATTGGTAAAGGGGTATTGGATAAAAATTTAAATGAATTCAATATATGGATTCAATATCAGGTGCCTGATTGCTCACCGTCATTCCCGCGCAGGCGGGAATCCAGTGTTGTCATCAGCGCATTTCACTGGATTCCCACCTTCGAGGGAATGACAGCTTTTCACGGCAGAGCTGTTTCGTGGAAAATTATTCCTCGATTTCTTCCTCATAGGCCGCACTATCCATCAGCTGTGACAGATCATCCATATCATCCGGCTTGATGCGGAATATCCAGCCATCATCATAAGGGGAGCTATTGATAATTTCCGGCTCGTCCACCAGCTGCTGGTTGGTATCCACAATCTCGCCATTAATGGGCATATACACGTCAGAAGCCGCTTTTACCGACTCAACCACACAACAGGCTTCGCCTTCAACAATCTGGCTATCCACTTCCGGCAGCTCAACAAAAACCAGATCCCCCAGCAGTTCCTGGGCATGGTCGGTGATACCAACAGTCACCGTGCCATCGTCTTCCTGACGCAGCCATTCATGGGATGATGTGTAACGCAAATCGCTCGGGATTTCGCTCATAGTAATGTCCTCAAAAGATACTTAAATTCAAATTCGGTGCGGCTGGGCAAAGTTTAGTCGATGCAGGATTTTCCTTCACGGAAAAATACCGGCTTGACCACTTTGGCCTGCAGGCGCTTGCCGCGGATTTCCACTTCGCAGCTATCGCCTATCTCAACAGGCACCCGTGCCAGGGCAATGGCCTGCTTTAAGCTGGGCGAGAAACTGCCGGAGGTGATTTCACCTTCGCCTGCTTCACAAAATACTTTTTGATGGCCTCGCAATACGCCCTTGTCAATCAGCAGCAGGCCAACCAGCTTCTGCTTTACGCCGGCGGCTTTTTCCGCTTCCAGCGCCCTGCGGCCAATAAAATCACGATCTTCCGGCTGCCAGGCAATGGTCCAGCCCAGACCGGAAATTAAGGGGGAAGTGGATTCGTCCATATCCGCCCCATATAAATTCATCCCCGCTTCCAGACGCAATGTATCCCGGGCGCCCAGGCCGCAGGGCTTAAAACCGGCTTCCACACAGGCATCCCAGAAGGCTTCCGCCTCGCTTTCCGGCAGCACAACCTCAAAACCATCTTCACCCGTGTAGCCGGTGCGGCCCACAAACCAGTCGCCGTCATCCACACCCTGAAAGCGGCTCAGTTCAGAGGCTTTTGCTGCCATGGATGCTGGCAACACTTTTAATGCCTTTTCAATGGCATTGGGCCCCTGCAGAGCAATCATGGCCAGCTCGGCCCGCTCGGTCACATCCACATCAAAGGCTTTGGCCTGCTCGCCGATCCAGGCCAGATCTTTTTCACGGGTGCCCGCATTGACCACCATGCGGAACCAGCTGTCATTCATGTAATAGACAATCAGGTCATCAATCACCGTGCCCTGCTCATTTAACATGCAGCTGTACAGTGCCTTGCCGGAGGTTTTCAGTTTGGCCACATCATTGGCCAGTAAATATTGCAGGAAGGGGATGAC
>JALTRC010000480.1 GCA_026998145.1 Gammaproteobacteria bacterium | reverse complement strand
TCACCCAGCTGACCGTGCGGGCAAAAAATCCCGATGGAAGCATCGATACCCATTATTGCGCTCCGGTCGGGCATATTCAGAAAGATGGGGACTATGTGGAAAGCTGGCAGCCCCAGCCCATGTCGAAAACTGCGCTGGAAAAATCCCGTCAGATGGCCGAGCAGGTAACGGCTGCGCTGGGTGGTCTGGGATTGTTTGGGGTGGAGCTATTTATCAAGGGAGATGATGTGTGGTTTAGTGAAGTCAGCCCACGCCCACACGATACGGGGCTGGTGACCCTGGTTACACAGTGGCAATCGGAGTTCGCCTTACATGCCCGCGCCATTTTAGGCCTGCCGGTGGATACCAGCCTGCGCAATGCGGGCGCCAGTGCGGTTATTTACGGTGGCATGGATGCACAGGGCATCAGCTTTGAGGGTGTGGAAAAAGCCCTGGCGGTACCCGGAACCGAGCTGCGCCTGTTTGGCAAACCGGAATCTTTTCAGCGTCGGCGCATGGGCGTAGCACTGGCCAGTGGCGGCAATATTGATGAAGCCAGAGGGCGTGCGAGGCTGGCTGTTAGCAATATACAGACACTGAAATAAATACATCCGCTTTGGCAGCATAGCTGCTGATTTCCGGGGATTATGCACTACACTTGGTGCAACAATAATAATGCCATGCAGGGAGTGTTTTATATGTCCAATCAGCCCGTAATATCGACTGCTGAACGTCCTGATCTGGACTGGAGCCAGATTAAGGAAACCGTCTTAATGCTCAACCTGGCCGCAGCCCAGGTGGATTTCTCTTTGCGCGATGGCCATAACTCGGTTAATACACTAACAGAATCCTTTACGGCCATGGCAGATGGTATTCAGGCCATTCAGCAGTCCCTGCAGGATATAGGGGCAAAATACCCCCTTGAAGATGCCGAACAGCAGCCCCTGAATCAGCACTGTGAACTTATTTCATCCAGAATGCAGGAGGCCATAGTGGCCTTTCAGTTTTATGACAAGCTGGTGCAGCGTCTGGATCATGTGGTGGAAGTGATTGCCCAGCTGGCGGATCTGGTAGGCGATACCTCACGTTTATATTCACCCCATGAATGGAGTAAGTTACAGCAGATGATTCGTTCCCGTTACACGATGGAAGAAGAGCGGGAGCTGTTTGACGCCCTGATGCGTGGCGAGAATATTAAGGATGTGATGGAACGCCTGCAGAGCATGATGGAAAACAAGGTGGATGAAAGTGATATTGAGCTGTTTTAAAAACGGAGTAGTGAGTTAAAAAGTCAGTTTAATTAGCTGCTTATGTGCAAAAGCTTCATAAAAATTTAGATAATTGCGCTAATGCTATATTTTTTATAGGTTTTTTTGATAAAAATCCTTTACCTTTTCAATAGCTTCTACTATTGTTCGGGTAACTTAAATGAATAAACAGGTGCACTCCCTTGGCAAAGTTAGCTGAAGTCGTTACGCAAACCTTCCGAACCATTACGCCTGACGCCATTTCCGAGCGTTTATTTAAAGATCCTCTTGATAGCTGGTGGCATGAATACCGGGATGAATTGCTGGAAAGCAATTATACGGGTGAAGTGCAGATCGCTTTTTTTATTGCCAGTTTTGCGGCCATGGGCAAGGTGGCCAAAGTGGATGGGCGCATTCAGGAATCTGAAGTGGCACTGGCCAGTTCAGTTATGGATCATCTGAAACTGGATGCGGATCAGAAGCGTCTGGCTATTCGTTTGTTTAATGAGGGCAAACGCTCTGACTTTAATCTGGATGTGGTACTTAATCGCTTCCACCGTTTATGTCGTCACCGGGCCAGTGTATTGCAGGTGTTTATGGAAATTCAGTGTCAGATGGCATTTGCCGATGGTGGCATTGGGGAGAAAGAACAGGCACTGCTAAAACGCATAGGCAAGCGTATCGATATATCGGAAGCCATCTACCTGCGTATCGAGCGTCGTGTGCGCAGCGAATCGGCGAAGTCGGCAGGCAAGCCAAAATCGGCGGAAAAGCCTATGTCACTGGCTGATGCCTGTCAGCTGCTGGGAGTGAGTCGCTGGACACCGAGACAGGAAACCAAGCAGGCTTATCGTCGTCTGGTGAGTCAGGTGCATCCTGATAAGCTGTTTGCACGGGGTGCCAGTGAGGCTGAGGTAGCTGAAGCCACACAGAAAATGCAGGCAATTAAGCAGGCCTATGAAACGGTACTAAGAGCGCGTAAGATTTTTAAATAACAAACAGATCAACAAAATAAAAAGCCCCGGTCGGTTTACTGATCGGGGCTTTTTTATGGTTTTAGCTTTTTAGGTTGCGGGACTAATTTCTGCCGCGCAGGCTATTGATATACATAATAATGGATTTGATTTCCGGTTTGGAAAACTGATCACCCCAGGGTGGCATACGGGGAGAGCGATTCATGGCTTCACCGCCCTTACTGATAATCTCCATCAGATAATCATCGGGTGAGCTGCTTTTGGTTAAATTAAAAGGTGGCGGGTTTTTAATGATTTTGGCCATTTTGCCGTCGCCCTCACCATTTTTTCCATGGCAGAGCACACAGTAATTTTTAAATATGCGTTGCCCCAGGCGGAATGAAGGGGTGCTGCTTGTCGGGGCTTTTTCCAGCATCTTATAAGCCTTTTCCGGCTCAGCCAGTAGAAACTCCAGAAACAATACAACCGATTCAACCTGAACATAGGTCAGCTCATCACCCCAGGGCGGCATTTCCTTGCTCATTTTGCCTTTGCTGCCACCGTATAATACGGCTTCCCTGAGTTGTTTATGGCTGCGGCCAAAGCGGTTGTCCTTTAAATTGGTATTGGGGTAGTTTTTTATACTTAAGGGAATAATGCCATCCCCCAGCCCCTGGCTTCCGTGGCAGAGCGTGCAGCGACTCAAAAATGTTTCTGCACCATATTGAATCGATGGCTCCACATGTTCAGCCTGTACATAAACTGAACTCAACAACAGGGTGACAGAGGCGACTGCCTGAGCAAGTTGCTTCATCGTTGGGCTCCCGTTTATTTAACTTCAATAACCATGTGCATAGTTGGATGAATGGCGCATTCCACATC
>JALTRC010000479.1 GCA_026998145.1 Gammaproteobacteria bacterium | reverse complement strand
CCATAATTTTCTCCTGTGGGTACAAGCGGTGTACTAACAAACCGGCATAAAGCCAGCTGTTTTCGACCTCCCCGATTTAACAACACCCGGTTTATCCGGATAAAATACATTCTCTATTGCCGGTCTACTTGATTCTGCGAAGCTTCAGAAAAAGGCGAAAAATGTGAGTTTACAAATGTAAATAATCATTTTTCAACGCAGTGCTGAAGCCACGCAGGATTAAGTAGAGCGACAATAACTAGCCTTTCTCTACCTGACTGAATTCAAGATCAACCGGTGTAGAACGGCCAAAAATAAGCACCGCAACCTTGATGCGGCTCTTTTCATAATCCACTTCTTCAACAACCCCATTAAAGTCATTGAATGGACCATCGGTAACACGAACCACCTCACCTGGCTCGTACAGCACTTTAGGCTTCGGCTTCTCGGCTGAATCTTCAACCTGATGCAGAATTGCCTGAGCTTCTTTTTCACTAATGGGCGCAGGCTTGTCCTTGGTACCACCGATAAAACCCATCACCTTGGGCACATCTTTTACCAGATGCCAGGTATCGTCATCCATTTCCATCTGCACCAGCACATAGCCGGGGAAAAACTTACGCTCAGAACGACGCTTGGCACCATCACGGATCTCAACCACCTCTTCCGTTGGCACCAGAATCTGCCCAAACTTGTCTTCCATACCATTAAGCTTGATATGCTCTTCCAGAGAGGATTTTACCTTCGCTTCAAAACCTGAATATGCATGAACCACATACCAACGCATTGACATCTTCTACCCCCCCTGACCTGTCAGCACCAGGATTCCCCAGCGCAACACCATATCAATCAACCACAGCATAATACCCATCACAAACACCATTACGACAACCATTAATGTTGTTTGCATGGTTTCCTGCCGGGTCGGCCAGATAACCTTACGCACTTCCGCACGCGCATCCTTAGCAAAGCCCCATACATTACGACCCAGGCGCGTGGTGTACACCACGAAACCTGCCAGCACAACAAAACCCAGAAGACCCAGCACCCGATACAGGAGCGACTCACCTTCAAAGTAATAAAATTGCGCAATACCGGCAATCAGCAGCACAACTGCCGCAACCAGCTTCACCGTATCTAATGCACCTGACTCTTCTGTTTCGGTCTTAGCGACCATAGGACCTTCTTCTCTTCTATTTAGTGGCAGGCCAGGAGGGACTCGAACCCCCAACCCTCGGTTTTGGAGACCGATGCTCTACCAATTGAGCCACTGGCCTACATTGAAAAACGGGAAGCCCCAAAGAGACACCCCGTTCTTCAAACTCTTTATGTAAGATTTATTCAATAATCTTACTAACAACGCCCGCACCCACTGTACGACCGCCTTCACGGATCGCAAAGCGCAGACCTTCTTCCATCGCTATCTTGGCAATCAGGGTAACTGTCATTTTGACGTTATCACCCGGCATTACCATTTCTACTCCTTCGGGAAGGTCACAGGCACCTGTCACATCCGTCGTACGGAAGTAGAATTGTGGACGGTAGTTATTGAAGAATGGTGTATGACGACCACCTTCATCTTTGCTCAGTATGTACACTTCGCATTCAAATTTGCTATGTGGTGTAACACTGCCGGGCTTAACACATACCTGACCACGTTCCACGTCTTCACGCTTGGTACCACGTAACAGCAGACCCACGTTATCACCGGCCTCACCTGAATCCAGTAATTTACGGAACATTTCAACACCGGTACAGGTAGTTGTCTGTGTTTCACGGATACCGACGATTTCGATTTCATCACCTACGTTGATGACACCACGCTCAACACGTCCGGTGACCACCGTACCACGACCGGAGATAGAGAATACGTCCTCTACCGGCATCAGGAAGGGCTGATCAACCGCACGCTCTGGCAGTGGGATATATTCATCCAGCGCCGCTACCAGCTTAACAATGGAAGGAACACCGATTTCGCTGGTATCACCTTCCAGGGCTTTCAGGGCAGAACCCACAATGATTGGCGTGTCATCGCCAGGGAATTCGTATTTGTCCAGCAGCTCACGAACTTCCATTTCAACCAGTTCGATCAGCTCTTCGTCATCTACCATGTCTGCCTTGTTCAGGTATACCAGAATATAAGGTACGCCTACCTGACGTGACAGCAGGATGTGCTCACGGGTTTGAGGCATGGGGCCGTCTGCAGCTGAACATACCAGGATCGCGCCGTCCATCTGCGCCGCACCGGTGATCATGTTTTTAACATAGTCAGCGTGTCCCGGGCAGTCTACGTGTGCGTAGTGGCGAGTTTCTGATTCATACTCAACGTGTGATGTGGCGATTGTAATACCACGGGCACGTTCTTCCGGAGCGTTATCGATCTGATCAAACGCTTTTGTGTCACCGCCATTGATCTCGGCCATGCACTTGGTCAGCGCAGCTGTCAGCGTTGTTTTACCATGGTCTACGTGGCCAATTGTGCCGACGTTTACATGGGGCTTCGTTCTTTCAAATTTTTCCTTAGACACGTCTAATACCTCTGCTCAAATTTAATTCTTTATGAAGCTCGACGATTAATAATCGCCTCAGCCACAACTGCTGGCGCCTCGTTATACTTTATAAACTCCATCGAGTATGTTGCTCTTCCCTGGGTAGCTGAACGCAAGTCTGTTGCATAACCAAACATCTCAGACAGAGGCACTTCAGCTTTAATCTGTTTACCTGCAGGCACATCTTCCATGCCCTGCACAACGCCACGACGACGATTCAGGTCACCCATGACATCCCCCATATAATCCTCGGGGGTCAATACTTCTACTTTCATGATCGGCTCAAGCAGCACGGGATCCGCTTCCTGCCCGCCTTCCCTGAATGCAATCGAGCCGGCAATCTTAAATGCCATCTCGTTTGAATCCACATCATGATAGGAGCCATCAAACAGGGTAACCCGCACATCCTCAACCGGATAACCCGCCAGAATGCCGCCCTGCATCTGCTCCTGAACACCCTTATCTACCGCCGGTATAAACTCTTTGGGTACAACACCACCGGCAATCTCATTAACAAATTCGTAACCTGCGCCC
>JALTRC010000478.1 GCA_026998145.1 Gammaproteobacteria bacterium | reverse complement strand
TTCGGGTTTTTTTGATGGAAACTCGTGACAGGGATTGAAGTTGAAAACATCGGGGTATAGCGCAGTCAAGCGGAGCCTGCTACTTTAGCGCAGGCGGTAAGATTGCAAAACTCGTGACAGGGATTATAAGTTAAAAATATCGGGGTATAGCGCAGTCAAGCGGAGCCTGTTACTTTAGCGCAGGCGGTAAGATTGCAAAACTCGTGACAGGGATTAAAGTTGAAAATATCGGGGTATAGCGCAGTCTGGTAGCGCGCCTGCTTTGGGAGCAGGATGTCGGGAGTTCGAATCTCTCTACCCCGACCAGATTATTTTATCAGGCGGCTTTGGCAGCTTGATAACGGAGAAGTAGAGAGAGGCGAACGATAAGAGTTCGACAAAATCGCCGGGAGCGATTTTGAACGCAGCGGCTTTTATGCTGCGGCCCGCAGGGCGAAACACAGGAGGTGTTTGGTAATCTCTCTACCCCGACCAGATTCATTTATTAAGTGGCCTTAAGGCAGCTCAATAAGTTTAAACTGCGCCCGTAGCTCATCCGGATAGAGCATCGGCCTTCTAAGCCGAGGGTAGCAGGTTCGAGTCCTGCCGGGCGCGCCATATTCCAACGGTTGCCTGGTGCGACTTTATCACTTTATGGTGGGTGTAGCTCAGTTGGTAGAGCCCCGGATTGTGATTCCGGTGGTCGTGGGTTCGATCCCCATCATCCACCCCATATTTATGCAAAAGCGCTCCTTAGTGGGTGCTTTTTTTATGCCCGCGGTTTAATATCCGGAGCCCCCCAGGTTTTTAAGGATATGAAAATGAAAAAGATAAATGCTTTAAAAGCTTGTTGCTTACTCGCTTTGTTGGGTCTGTTTTCCCAGCCGCTAATGGCGGCTGATATTGCCGCAGGCAAAGCCAAAGCGGCGGCCTGTGCCGGTTGTCATGGTGCAACGGGTATCAGTGTGAGTGAGGAGTTCCCGAATCTGGCTGGCCAGAAAGCGGCGTATCTGGAAAAGCAGCTTAAGGCATTTAAGTCGGGCACTCGTAGTAATGCGACTATGAAGGCCATGACGGCCGCACTGAATAATCAGGATATAGCCAATCTTGCCGCCTATTTTTCCAGCTTGAGTCATAAGCCCGTATCCAGACAGACAAAAGCTATTGCTGGGGATCATGCCAGCCCCGGGGAATTCCCCGAAAATGTATTTGTGAGCATTAAAAAAGGCAAAGGTGTGGTGCGCTTCCCGGATGCAACATTCTGGGCTGGCGGGCCCAATATGCTTTATGAGGCGATAACGCCGGATCAGAAACGCCTGCTGGTCACCAGCCCCAGTACCGATCAGTTATATGTATTTGATACCCAAAGCGGCAAGCAGCAGGCAATAATTAAAGTAGGCAAGGCGCCCAAGGGCGTAAAGGTGTCGCCGGATGGTCGTGAAGCCTATGTGAGCAATCAGGGTTCAAACGAGATCAGTGTGATTGATTTGTCCAGCCTGAAAAATATCGCCACCATTAAAACCCCGCCAGGCCCCCATAATGCTCGCTTTACGGCGGATGGAAAAACAGCCTATGTCACCCTGCAAGGGGGTGCGGGTCTGGGGGTGATTGATACTCGCAAGCGGCAGGTGGTTAAGGTGATTCCACTGCCGGGCATTACCGGCCCCCATAATCTGGATCTGTCAAAAGATGAAAAAACCGCCTTTGTACGTGATTTTGTGCACCATGTGGCCGTTGTGGATCTGTTATCCGGCAAGGTGAAAAAAGTCATTACGGTGGGTAATGGTCACGGGGGAATTGATGTGATACCCAATGGCCATTATGCGGCGACGGCGGCGATTGGTGATGATTATGTGAGCCTGATTGACACTCATAATCTGAAGCTTAGCAATATTAAAGTGGGTAACGGGCCTCACGGTATCCGCGCCAGCGCCGATAGCCACTGGCTGTATGTGACGGTGACCAAAGACAATGTGGTGGCAGTGATTGATCTGCATTCACTGAAACTGGTGAAAAAAATCCGTGTCGGGGATTTTCCATTCTGGGTGGCCGTTGCGGGTAATCCATAGCAAAGGCCTATTGGCGTAAGCGCCCTGCAGGCGGCATTGGAGCTAAGTCTCTGCTGCCCGGCCGGCAGGGTAATTTTTATGGATAAAATCTACATTTCAGGATTTTTTCATATATAATGTCGCGCCTTACGCGAGTGTGGCGAAATTGGTATACGCGCCAGATTTAGGTTCTGGTGTCGAAAGACGTGAGAGTTCGAGTCTCTCCACTCGCACCATATTCTTTGATTCGGGCGGCTGTTTGGGGCGGCCCGGGTTCATTAAATTTTTTGTAAACGAGGTTTACCATGCAAGTTTCAGTCGAAACCGGAGAAGGTCTTGAGCGCAAATTAACTGTTCAGGTTCCAGCGGAAACAGTTGAAAAGGAAGTGGAGAGTCGTCTCAAATCCATGTCCGGTCGTGTACGTGTTGATGGCTTCCGCCCCGGCAAAGTACCCCTGAAAGTTGTTAAGCAGCAGTATGGTCAGTCGGTACAGCAGGAAGTGGCCGGTGAGCTAATGCAGTCTTCCTTCCGCGATGCGGTAATCCAGGAAGACCTGAAGCTGGCGGGTAACCCCAGTATTGAGCCAAAAACCATGGGGCTGGGTGAGCCGCTGGAATATGTAGCGACTTTTGAGGTTTACCCGGAAGTTGAGCTGGGTGATCTGACGGCGCTGGAAATTGAGCGTGTGCAGGCTGATATTTCTGATGATGATGTCGACGAGATGATTGAAACCCTGCGTAAGCAGCGTACAACCTATGAAACAGTTGAGCGTGCGGCACAGGATGGGGATCAGGTTACTATCGATTTTGAAGGCTTTATGGATGGTGAGGCCTTTGAAGGTGGCAAGGCGGAAGCGGTTCCACTGGTTCTGGGTTCCGGTAGCATGATTCCCGGTTTTGAAGAAGCTCTGGTGGGTAAATCGGCTGGCGATGAGTTCTCTTTTGAAGTGACTTTCCCGGATGATTATCATGTGGATTCATTAAAAGGTAAGCCAGCCAAATTTGAAACCAGAGTGATTTCCGTTGCCGAGCCTAAAATGCCGGAAGTCGACGAAGAATTT
>JALTRC010000477.1 GCA_026998145.1 Gammaproteobacteria bacterium | reverse complement strand
GACACATATAAATCCCGCCACAGGCCTGCATCTATGCCCGCTTCGGTCATGGGCATACCACCCGCATTATAGCTACGCTTCTGGCTATATAAATCGGCTACCTGTTTGCCATCTTTAAAGGCCATAAAATGCCCTTCTGTTGCATGATAGTTGGGGCCAACAGAATCTTTGATGGCAACAAATTTAATTTCATAACCGTTCATTTCAAAATTCTCACCGGCCTCCATACGAATATCTTTTTCCAGACTGTACAGGCTGGTTAAGGTAATCCCCACAATAAAGACTGCTACCCCCAGATGCGCCAGAGTCATGCCATAAAAACCTCGGGGAATCGATGCCAGTGCAGCCAGCTTCTGGCTTTTGCCGGAAACCCGATCATAAATAGCCTGCAAACTGGTCAGGGTAATCCATGCCGCCAGGGTAATACCGATCCAGGCGCCGGTTTTAAATTCCGGCAGCAATAAGGCCAGCCCTGTGCCAATCACAATACTGGCAATCATCATCCCCATCAGGTGTTTAACAACACGGCTAATGGAATCCTGCTTCCAGCGCAAGGCGGTGGCCAGTCCCAACAGGATGGCCAGCGGGATAGTCAGGGGAACAAAAATCGCATTGAAATACGGAGGCCCAACGGAAATTTTACCCAGATTCAGGGCGTCCAGAAACATAGGGTAAAGGGTTCCCAGCAAAATGGAGGCAGCAGTAATCACCAGCAAAATATTATTCACCAGCAGAGCCCCTTCACGGGATACCAGTTTAACCTGGGTGGTGCTGCGAATCTGCGGCGCCCGCCAGGCATAGAGGAACAGTGACGCGCCCACCACCACGGCCAGAAAACCCAGAATAAAGATACCGCGAGCCGGATCGGAGGCAAAAGCATGCACGGAGGTCAGCACACCGGAGCGTACCAGGAAGGTACCCAGCAGGCTCAGTGAGAAGGCAAACACCGCCAGCAGCACCGTCCAGGATTTAAATACGCCGCGCTTTTCCGTGGCCGCCAGTGAATGAATTAAGGCTGTGCCCACCAGCCAGGGCATAAAGGAAGCATTTTCCACCGGATCCCAGAACCACCAGCCGCCCCAGCCCAGCTCGTAATAAGCCCACCAGCTACCCAGCGAAATCCCGATGGTTAAAAAGATCCAGGCCACATTGGTCCAGGGACGTGACCAGCGTGCCCAGGCCGTATCCAGACGACCACCCAGCATGGCGGCAATGGCAAAAGCAAAGGCCACGGAAAAGCCCACATAACCCATATAAAGCATGGGAGGATGAATCACCAGACCCGGATCCTGCAATAATGGATTCAGGCTGCGACCTTCCACTGGCACAGGATACATACGCTCAAAAGGGTTGGAGGTAATCAGCACAAACAGATAAAAACCAATCGCCACCAGCCCCAGCACCGCCAGCACCCGGGTGCGCATAATCATGGGAATAGATCGACTAAACAGGGCCACCGCTGCTGTCCATAAGGACAGCATCAGCCCCCATAATAATAATGAGCCTTCATGGCCACCCCAGAGCGCGGAGATGCGGTAAATCATCGGCAGCTCGGTATTGGACTGGCGGGCAATATAGCCCACGGAGAAATCATTCTGGGTAAAGGCATAGGCCAGGCAGATAAAGCTGATGGAGACAAACAATGCCTGCCCCAGAGCGGCCGGTTTGGCTACCATGGTCCAGCTGCTGCGCCCCATGGCAATGCCCATTAAAGGCAATACACCCTGTATAAATGCCAGTACCAGCGCCAGTATCAGGGCAAAGTGACCAATTTCAGGAATCATTTCGGTGCTCCTATGGGGGCCTGGTGTTTAGCTTCAGTAGCGCCTTTCACCTTCTCCCACTTGCCTGATTTTTTCAGAGCATCCGCCACTTCCGGCGGCATATAGTTTTCATCATGCTTGGCCAGCACCTGCTCGGCCATAAATACACCATTCTGCATTTTGCCGGTGGCCACTATGCCCTGCCCTTCGCGGAACAGATCCGGCAATATGCCTTCATACTGTACCGGAATATCATGCTTGCCATCGGTAAGATCAAAGGTGATTTTCAGACTCTTTTTGGATCGCACCACCGAACCTTCCACCACCAGACCACCGGCGCGGAAGCTATGATCTTTAGGCGCTTCACCAGCGGCAATTTGTGTGGGGCTGAAAAAATACAGCAGATTTTCATTAAATGCCCGCAATGCAAGCGTGATAGCAATAGCCACACCGGCGATCAGCAGGATTACAAAAGTCATTCGTTTCTGGCGAGCGGTCATAGGGTTTCTCATGTTTTACTGGCTGGATTCTGACTACTGAACCCGCCAATGGTTTAAATTTTTTTTCTGGCGTAAAGCCGGGACGCAGAGGCAGGGACTTGCTGCTAATCAAATCTCCCCCAACCCCTCTTTGCTAAAGAGGGGAGCTCTGGCATGCCCTGGCTTTGAGGCTCTCTCAAACTGAAACAAAAACATCCCTGCATCTTCATGCCTCTGTGTCAGCCTTTAACCTCCCCCCTATGCAAAAGGGGGAATGAGGGGGATTGATTAATACCTCAAATCGCCCCCAGTCCCTCTTTGCTAAAGAGGGGAGCTCTGACACGCCCTTGCTTTGAGGCTCTCTCAAACTGAAACAAAAACACCTCTGCGTCTTCGTGCCTCTGTGTCAGCTTTTAACCTCCCCCTTTGCAAAAGGGGGAATGAGGGGGATTGATTAATCAAATCTCCCCCAGCCCCTCCTCACTAAAGAGGCGCGCAAAAGCATTTACATCAAAATCACTTTTGAGCCTCACGGGCTTTCGCCTGCATCTGCTGCTGGCGGTATTTGATTTTCAGCTCTTTGATAATGCGTTTTCTGGCCATGATCGGCTCAACAAACACATAGCCCAGCAATACAAAAGCCAGGCCATAGGACGTCCACACATAAAAGGCGTAACCGCCCATATAGAAAAAATCACGCATTTTCAACCACCTCTTTTACCCAGCGGCTATTCTGTTCCCGCAACAATACTTCGGCGCGGGCTTTCATTAATACCACAGTGGCGTAATACAGTTTGAAGGCTACCGCCATCAGCAGCAGGGGAATCAGCATACTGATGTCGATTGA
>JALTRC010000476.1 GCA_026998145.1 Gammaproteobacteria bacterium | reverse complement strand
TGCGCCTATGGCCGCCGGTATGGCATGGCCTAAAGAGGATATGCCGGAATTGGGATAGTATCGATCATCCACTGATACCTGATAAAAATTCTGCGCAAAAATAATATTGTCATCAAATACCTGCACTGGAACATCAATGGCCTGGGAAATATGTTTAAACACATTTTCAATCAGGGCAAAGTTTTTATGAAAAATACCGGAGCTTTTATCCCTTTCATTATTCTCCGATGACAGGGGCGTGTAGTTTTTGGCCGGGATATTTTTCTGTGCAATCTGCTCGCTCAAAGCCTCCAGCACATTTTTAATATCCCCCTGAATGGCCACATCGGCGGTAAAGACTTTTTCCAGCTGTTCAAAATCATTATCCACCTGAATAATTTTTTTATTTTTCAGAAGATCCTGATTCCATACATAACTGGTACGCTCATTGAAACTGGCACCTAAAAAAATCAGCAGATCCGCCTGATGCAAAATATATTGCAGGGCATCACTGTAAGAGGTCACCCCCAGGCTTCCCAGTGACAGGCGACTGTTTTCACTGATCGAACCCTTGCCTTTCAAACTGGAAGTGACCGGGATATTAAGCTGCTCACTGAGCTGGCCTAAAATCTGTTGCGCACCGGACTGTATGCAGCCGTAACCTGCCAGAATCACCGGCTTTTTTGCCTCGGCCAGCAGGCGGTAACATTCATCCAGGGGGCTGGAAACCTGACCTACGCAAAAATCAAAAGGCGTGGTTTTGATATTATCTAAAATACGCTCATCCACCATTTCCTTTTGTACATTAAAAGGAAAGCTGAGCAGCACCGGGCCGGGTGTTTCAGAAAGCAGTATTTTGGCCGCCTTGTTTAACACATTCTGTAAATAATCGGTGCGTTCAATAATGCGGTTGTACTGGGTGATGCCCTTGAACAGTTCCACCTGATCAATGCTGCCCCCTTCCCCGGAGCTTTCCTGCAATCCCCCCTTGCCAAAAATATGGGTGGAGGTTTCGCCGGTAATAATCAGTATGGGCTGTTTGTCCGCATAGGCATTGGCGATGCCGGTGACCAGATTGGTTGCCCCCGGCCCGGCAGTGGTAATACAGGCGCCGATTTTTCCCGAGGCACGGGCATAACCGCCCGCCATAAAGGATGCCCCCTGCTCATGCTTGGCCAGAATGGTTTTAATGGGGGAATCATAGAGGCTGTCATACACCGGCAGAATATGGGCACCGGGCATACCAAAAATACATTCAATATCCAGACGTTCGAGGAATTTGACAATCAGTTCGCTAACGGTGATTTGCATAAGGGGTTTTCTGCCGCAGGCCCGGCTTGAGCCGGTTTCTGTTTTTGTGTCGGGGGATTATGAATAGGCTGGGGGAATCTATCAAGCATTATTGGGCTTGTTTTAGATTCATGGGTACTCTCTGTGTCTCTGAGACAAAGCACCGCTTCGTAGGGTGGCTCAAGCATAGCGGAGCCACCTGAACCCGTATTGACGGTGGATCCGCTTTGCTTGATCCACCCTACATTGGAGCGCTGGTAGTGCTTAAGCGTATGATAAATTCCATTCTCTGTGGCTCTGTGACTCTGTGTCAAAGCACCACTTCGTAGGGTGGCTCAAGCGTAGCGGAGCCATCTGAACCCGTATTGACGGTGGATCCGCTTTGCTTGATCCACCCTACATTGGAGCGCTGATAGTGCTTAAGCGTATGATAAATTCCATTCTCTGTGGCTCTGTGACTCTGTGTCAAAGCACCACTTCGTAGGGTGGCTCAAGCGCAGCGGAGCCACCTGAGCCAGCATTACCGGTGGATCCGCCTTGCTTGATCCACCCTACATTGGAGCACTGGTAGTGCTTAAGCGTATGACAAATTCCATTCTCTGTGGCTCTGTGACTCTGTGTCAAAGCACCACTTCGTAGGGTGGCTCAAGCGCAGCGGAGCCACCTGAGCCTGCATTACCGGTGGATCCGCTTTGCTTGATCCACCCTACATTAGTTGTCCGCGCCTCTTTGCCACAGGTAATACATCACCGGTGTGACAAACAGGGTCAGTATAGTCGCGGCAATGGTACCAAATGCCATGGATACGCCCAGCCCGCCGAATACCGGATCGCTTATCATAATGGAGGTGCCGGCAACCACGGCCAGTGCGGTCAGCAGTATCGGCCTTGCCCGGGCTGCGCCCGCTTCCAGTACCGATTCCTTTACACTGAAGCCCAGCTTGCGGTAGTCGATAATAAAGTCCACTAGCAGGGTTGAGTTACGCACCACAATTCCAGCCAGAGCAATCATGCCAATCATGGAGGTGGCGGTGAAAGGCTGGCCGGTAATCCAGTGGCCGGGGAAGATGCCGATCATGGTTAGCGCTGTGGGGGCTATGACTAAAATCGGCAGGGTGAATTCACCGTAATAGGCCACCATCAGCAAATAAATCAGCACCAGCGCCACAATAAAGGCGGCACCTAAATCCCGGAACACGTCCAGAGTCAGACGCATTTCACCATCCCATAACAGTTGATAATGGTAAGTATCATCCGGCTGGGTATTGGTGAATCGCATGCCACCGGTTTTTAAGGTCTGGCCATCGGGCAGCGCCCTGCCATCCAGCTTGCCATCCATATCCAGCAGCGAATACACCTGCGAACCGGCTTTTGGCTCGCCGGAGACATAGACAACCGGGTGGGCATCCTTGGTGTATAAAGGTCTGGGTACTATGGATTTTGTAATGCTGGCAATACTGGATAACTGTACCGCCCCCTGATTACTGGAAATATAAATCCGGTCAAGGTCGGCTTCATGCACCCGGAATTCCCGCGGCAGGCGTACATTGATATTCACCGGATGGCGTTCTGCATCAATATGCACCGCGCCCATGTTGTAGCCTCTGAGGAAATCCCGCAGGGCCTCATTGACGGTTGCCGTGGTCACTCCCAGACGGCTGGCCTTGTCCTTGTCCAGCACGATGCGCAGCTCTTCCTGATCCGCGCCCAGTGAATCATCCACATCCACCACGTCATAGGTGGTTTCAAACACCTGACGCACCTGTTTGGCAATCTTCCGTTGATGGGCATAATCCGGGCCGTATATTTCCGCCAGTAATGTGGCGCGCACCGGCGGCCCCGGCGGATCTTCCACCAGTTTTACATTGGCCTGGGGATAACGGGCCAGCACGCCTTTTAGCTGCTGCCTCAATTGCAGCACTATGGCTTCCGATTTAATATCCCGATGATGCTTGTTCACCAGATTCACCCGAATCTCCGCCAGATGCGGCCCCTGGCGGAAAACCGCGCCCCGCAGCATGCCATTAAAATCGATGGGGCCGGCCTTGCCCACATAGGTCTGATAATTTTCCACCATGGGGTTTAGCCGCAGCACATCGGCAATATCCCGGGCCACTGCATCCGTGTCTTCCAGCGGCGTGCCTTCAGGCATATCAATGGTGATATTAAAGGTATTCTGATCCCCCTTGGGCAGCATTTTCAGCTCAACCGCACCCGGTGTCAGGGGGCCGTTAATACCAGCCGGACGGATAAACTGCCAGGCCGGCTCCAGCAGGGTGACCACAAACAGCAGCCCTACCACCAGCCAGAACAGATTGCGGCGGCGCGGGTTATTCATCAGTGGCATGGCCAGATACATATACAGGCGATGAATCCAGTCCTTGGGGTTTTCATCCTTTTCTTCCATGGTTTGCTCAACAATTTTGCTGGGCAGCCAGCGCAGGGCAATCCAGGGGGTGAGCATATAGGCAATCACCAGAGAGGCACCCATGGCCACCGGCACATTGAAGGGAATCGGCGCCATATAAGGCCCCATCATGCCGGTCACAAAGGCCATGGGAATAAAGGCCAGAATCACCGCAATGGTGGCAATAATGGTTGGTTTGCCGGTTTCATTGGTGGCGCGGATAATCACCGCCGCCTTTTCGGCCGTGCTTTTCACCCCCTTGTGCAAATGCCGGTGAATATTCTCGATCACCACAATGGCATCATCTACCAGGAGGCCCAGCGCCAGAATCAGCGCAAACAGGGTGATGCGGTTAATGGTCTGATCCGCCAGCAGGCCCACCGCCAGCACAATAAACAGGATCAGCGGAATATTCATGGTGACGATGGACGCCTCCCGCCAGCCCAGGAAGAACAGCATAATAATAATGATGGAAACAATGGCGATACCCAGATGCTCAATCAGCAGGTTTACTGCCGAATTGGCCTTTTCACCGGAATCACGGGTCACGGTAACGGTGACATTATCGGGAATAAAGTCCCCCTTTAATTCTTCCAGTTTATCGGCAATACGCTGGGTAACAAATACCGCATTGGTGCCCCGCTTTTTGGCCAGTGCAATGGACACGGCAGTGATTTCAGGCTCGGTATTCTGCGGTTGCGCCGCTGCGCCCCCATAGCCCATACGGTGCAGTGACTCCAGCTCCGCCGGGCCATCCACTATCTGGGCAATATCCCGCAGATACACCGGCTGCCCCTGCCACTGGCCGACAATCAAACGGCCCACATCTTCCGCCGATTGCAGATAGCCATCCAGCCACACCCGCTTAATATGATTATCCCCCACCAGCTGCCCCACCGGGCCGCCCGCATTAGCGCTGGCCAGCACCTGATGCAGGGCATCCAGAGGAATGTTGTAAGCCGCAAGACGCACCGGATCAACGGTGATACGCACTTCATGATCCCGGCCACCGACAATATCCACCACGGAAATACCATCCAGCGGCGCCAGCTGTTCTTTAACCCGCTCCGCCAGACGCTTTAACATCAGCCCGTCCATTTCAGCCGATGACAATGTAATCACCGAGACGGGCACATCATCTACATCTGCCGGTTTAATCATGGGGCGGGAAGCACCGGGGGGGATGCGATCCAGATTGTGCATCACCCGGTCATAGAGCTTGACCATGCTGCCACCCTTGTCCTCACCCACCTTGAACATCACCGTCACCACGCCCATGGCATTCATGGACATGCCGTAGGTGTGATCCACGCCGGTCATTTCACGGAGCACCATTTCCAGCGGGCGAATCACCAGATTCTGCACTTCTTCCGGGCTGGCGCCCTGCATTTTGACAATTACATTGGCCGCCGGCACATCGATCTGGGGGTTTTCCTCCCGGGGCGTAATCAGCAATGCCATCACCCCAATCAGAAAAATCAGAATACTGAGTATGGGCGTGAGATTACTGCCCATGGCCGCCTTACCCAGCTTGCCGGCAATATTCAGCTTGATATTTTCATCACTCATGGCCGGACTCCATGGGGGACGGCTCCACCACTTTCATACCGGTTAATAATTCAGCAGACGGCTGATCCACCACCTTCTGGCCATCATGCAGGCCGGCGGCTACTTCCACCCGGCCATTTAAGCTCTGCCCCAGACGCACCAGACGGTAATGGGCAATATTATGGTCATCCACAATATACACGCCGCTCAGGCCATTACGATGCACTATGGCGGTTTCAGGCAGCATCAACCCCTGCCGCTGGCCGACAATAAAATAGACTTCTACAAAGATCCCCGGACGAATATCCTTACGGGGTGGCAGGGAGGCTTTTACCAGAAACTTGTGACTGCGGGCATCGGCCACCTGCACTACCTGACGCACTTCACCCTGCAGGCGCTGATTAATGGAGGTGATATTCAGCTCGACCTTATCCCCTTCACGAATAGCGGCAATATGCTTTTCCGATACATAGGTTTCCACCAGCAGGTGGAGGGGATCTTCCAGAGTTAAAATGGGCATGCCCGGGGAGGCCAGATCCCCCACATTCATGCGTTTTTCTACAATAATGCCGCTCACTGGCGCCCGTACCACCGCATAGCGCAGCTGATTTTCCGCCTGAGTCACCTTGGATCTGGCCACTTCATAACGCAGCTTTACCTTATCGAACTGCTGCTGGCTAACCGCCTTATCCGCCAGCAGGCTTTTAAAACGGGTCAGCTCTATTTCCGCATTGTCCAGATCCGCTTTGGCCTGGGCCAGCTGCTGGCGGGCATCCACCGGGTCTACCCGAAACAGCACATCCCCTTTCTTCACCTGAGAGCCTTCTTTCACCTTGATGTCGCGGATATAGCCGGACAAACGGGAGCTGACCGCCACCCGGTGATCCGAGGTCACGATACCGCTGGTGGAATAAAATACATTCAAAGGCTCGGCCTGCAGGCTAACAATGCTGCCGCTAATAGTTTTCGGAGCGGCCGGCTGTATTTGAGCCGTATGCTCGGCTTCACTACAGGCAGACAGACTGGCAATAATAAGCAGGCTTGCAGCCCATTGTTTGATTGATGGATGCATTAGTGAATATCCTCTTTTGTCAGTTTTCCAGCACTCAGTAAAAGGGCGGCTCGCGCCAGGGTTACATCATAGGTGGCCCGAATAGCTTCGGCCCGGGATACGTCCAGCTGTGCCTGTGAAGCCAGCAGGTCAACGGTTTTTTCCAGCCCCTGGGCATGGCGCAGGGTACGAATACGCAGAGCTTCTTTAGACTGCTGCTGAGCCTGCTGCTTCACATGCTGCCGCTGTATAGCCTCCTCCAGCAAACGGGCGGCATCAATCACAGCATTGCGAATTTCATATTGCTTATCTTCTATCTGATACTGAATTTTCAACTGCCGGGCGCGGGCAGCACTGACCGCCGCCCTGTCACCGCCACCCGCATACAGATTCCACTGCAGCTGGGCAGCTAGAGTGGTATTGTCGTTTTCCAGATCAAAATTTTCACTATTCCATTCTTTGGCCAGTTGCACCGATAGCTGGGGTTTAAAAGCCGCATCCCGCTCATCAATGGCCGCCAGAGACGCCTGATTCTGTTTTAGCAGGGCCTTGATATCCGGCCGATTCTGCGCCGCCCAGTCGGCCAGTGAGCGGGGATCTTCTGACAATGTATCCAGAATCGGCGGCTGTTCCAGTTGCAGCTCGGTATCCGCCGGTAAATTCAGCAAACGGCCCAGCTCATCCAGAGAGCGGGCATAGGCATTTTTGGCCTGGGTCAGGGCAATCTGTGCATTTAAACGATGCACATTGGTATCCATCACATCACTGTTAATCACCATACCTTTGCGCTTTAAGGCCTGGGTGGTTTTAAGATGTTTTTGCGCCGCCTCATAGGATTTTTGCGCGGCAACCACCTGAGCCTTTGACTGGAACACCCGGGTATAGGCGGCAATCACATCATAAAGCAGCTTTTGCTTGCGGGCTTCCACCCCCATCTTAGCCGCCTGCAATGATTTAACCGCGCGCGCTTTGGCGGCCCGTAATGCGCCCCCCTGATAGATTGGCGCATTCACTTCAATGCGGGTCTGTACATTGGTCACATAATCGGGGTTGTTTAAACGCAGGGGGTCAAAATCGGCGGCAGCTGTCTGCTGCTGTAATAATTTAAAGCCGAATGAATTGAGCGCCGAGTCAGTACGCACAACACCCGTTGATGCGGTGACGCTCGGCCAGAAGCGGGCATCGGCCTGCTCAATACCGGCACTGGCAGCTTCTATGCCGGTACGCTCGGCCGCCAGTAATTTATTCTGCTGAAATGCCAGCGCGGCTGCCTGTGATAAATCAAGCCTGAGAACCTCGGCTGATACAGATACCGACATTAAAAGAGCCGCCGCAAAAAAACTTCGAGAAAAGGTTAAAGCAAGCATTTAATACTCCTGAGGGATAGGTAAATTCTGATACTTATAAACAGATTATTTGATCAGCCTCAATATATTAGCATTTAATTATATGCTCATGTATTGTCTTTTGTTTTATTTTCAAGCCTTGCATATTTATCCGGAATTTCACTATTACCCACCATCTGCAACGCATTGGATTCCAGATAAAAATTCGCCATCACAATAAGTAGCACCGGCATTATTGAGATACGCAAGAACACCGTCTCCAGAATCGCCACCATATGAGGATCAGCCGAGTTTACCGATAACAGCCAGCCCAGCCCCAGCAGCGCTGCCGTTAAAATATAGGAAATCAGTAATAATCGGCAATGGGCAAAAGCCAGTTGCCAGTGGGCATCAATAAACCAGTGTTCATGGGGCTTGCGGCTTTGTATGCGGGTATAGGCAATCACACACAGGGATAAAGCCAGGGGAATCAACATGGCTTTCTCGCCCATATTCAGGGCAATAATTGCCGGCGTCATCAGCAGATGAAACACAGCCAGATTCAGCATAAAGAGATTGTGAGGCAGCCTGGCTCTGGATTTTATTTCAGCATTTATATCTACAATCATCAGCGGTCCATCATTTTAGAAAAGCTGGGCTTAACGCCTGCCATCATAAAGACATATCACCCATAACTCAAAAACAAAAATGGCCACCCGAGGGGCAGCCATTTTTTCTGATGCTTTATATGATTATTTAATAGTTACCAGGATCCGCCTGGTGATTATCATCTGCCGCAGACGTCCACTTCACCGGCCTTGCCGGAACCACCGTGGAAATTGCGTGTTTGTATACCATTTGACTGACTGTATTACGCAATAGAACCGCAAACTGATCGAATGACTCGACCTGCCCCTGCAACTTAATCCCATTTACCAGGTAAATGGATACAGGCACGCGTTCCTTACGTAGTGCATTTAGAAAGGGTTCTTGTAATGACTGCCCTTTTGACATGTTCTTCTCCCAATAATTTTTGTTGTTGTAGACCGCCTGATAACGAGGGGGTAATGCGTGGCTTGGACATCATACTACGAGTCTGTTGCCCGGCGGCATTCTTTTGTCTTTCTTATGATAGCGAAGTTTTCAGATTTTTCAGGATTTCCGCAAAAATAGCCGGCTTCGCATCAAAAATATTACACATCTTCTCTTTTCTCAGCCA
>JALTRC010000475.1 GCA_026998145.1 Gammaproteobacteria bacterium | reverse complement strand
TTATCCTTGGCTGCATAGCAGGCCAGATCCGCCTTACTGAGCAGCTCACCGGCATCAGGCGCTGAGGCGGTAATGGGTACAACCCCGATACTCACACCTACTGTAAAAACCCGCTCTTCCCAGACAAAGCGAAATTCCTTAATGGCTTTACGCAGGGATTCGGCAATGACCTGAGCCCTTTCCATGGGGCAGTTTTCCAGTAGGGCACAAAACTCATCGCCCCCCAGACGGGCCAGAATATCCTTGCCCCGAATATTATGCTGTAGCACCCGGGAAAGCTGGCGCAGCAATTCATCGCCGGCCACATGGCCGCAGGTATCATTAATAATTTTAAACTGATCCAGATCCAGATAGAGCAAACCATGAATGGAATCTGTTTTTTTGGCGTGTTCCAGCAGTTCATGCAGGCGGTGTTCAAATTCGTGCCGATTGACCAGCCCGGTCAGCATATCGTGGAAAGCCATGTGATGAATGGCTTCTTCAGCCTTGCGCCTGGCCTTACGGGATTTGGCTTCCCGCAATTCCCGCTCGATCGCCGGCACCAGACGCGCCATATGCCCCTTCATAATGTAATCATGGGCACCGGATTTCATCGCCTCCACGGCAATATCTTCACCAATACTGCCCGATACAATAATCACCGGCATATCAATATCATGCTCACGCACAATCGCCAGAGCCGCAGATGAATCAAAACCGGGCAGGTTGTGATCGGTAATTACAATATCCCAGTCTTCATCTTTTAATGACTGAATCAGATCAGCAGCCGTTTCCACACGGCATGATTCAATATCATAGCCAGCTGACCTGATTTCACGAAACAGCAGAAAAGCATCATCTTCCGAGTCTTCAACCAGCAATATGCGTAAATTTGGCTTCATAACAAACAACTAACTCAAACTAGGGGGCAGAACGATTTAACAGCAGCCAGTACATGCCTAACTGGCGAACAGCTTCCATAAACTGATCAAAATCAACCGGTTTCTGAATATAGCTATTGGCACCAGATTCATAACTTCTGGCAACATCACTTTCTTCAACAGAGGTGGTCAGGATAACAATTGGCGTGCGGCGGGTATGCTCATGGGCGCGTAGACGTTCCAGTACTTCCAGGCCGTCTATTTTGGGCAGTTTTAAATCCAGTAGAATAACTTCAGGCAAATCATTTATATCCCGCTCCGCATAAATGCCCTGAGCAAACATATAATCCAGCGCTTCCGCTCCATCCCGGGTGACGACCACTTCATTTAAGATATTGTTTTTCTTTAATGCTCGCAGTGTTAACGCTTCATCATCCGGATTATCCTCAACCAGCAGGATATGCTTGTCTCTCATTTCACCCCCTTGTGAATGCACTATGCGTCGTAATCAGCGAAGTTTAACAGTTTTATAAATTTTTCCTAATAGATTTAGGCCATATTTTAGACGACAGGTTAAGTAGGCATTTTGTTGCAATCAATGCCACCAAAAGATATTATTTTGAACGCCGATTACAATGTAACTGGTTTTAACTATAAAAAAACAATATTTCTCCACTATAGAGGTTTCCTTATGAACTACGCAAAACCCCTGTTAGGCCTCATCCTTACGGGCTTAATCGCAACAGGCTGTGCTGGAACAGCAACTAAAACAGTCAGTGTTGAAGACTACACAAAAGCCATGAGCGATGCGAAGGCAGCTATTCAGAAAGCCCGGTCTGTCAACTATGAATGGCGCGATTCAGGAAAAATTCTGAAAAAAGCGGCCAAACTGGCAAAAGCGGGCAACTATGCCAAGGCTTTAAAGCTGGCCTTAAAAGCCAAACAACAGGGTGAGCTGGCTTATGCCCAGTCTATTGAGCAGAAGGATGCAGGCCCCCGTCTGTAATACTTTCTGAAGAATACGTGGTCAAACGTAGGGCTAAGGCCCGGAAAATCAGCCAGGACTCATAGCCCTGGCTTTTTTATGTGCGGGTATAAGCTGTCTGGGGAAAGCTTTGACGCAAAGACGCGGAGAACGCAAAGGAATGTCATTATTTATATTCAGCGTTTTCTATGATTCACAACACCCTGTAAAAATTATACTCAGGTCACTGTTTTTCTTTGCGCCTTAGCGCCTTTGCGTCAAAGCTTTCCCCCTACCCTTCCATGGGTGATCCCTGTAATATCCCTCCCATGCCAACCAGCTCACTACAACCCCGTAAGCAAATTTACAGTGTCAGCGAATTAAACCGCACCATCCGCCAGCTGCTGGAGCGGGAATTTCCCCTGCTGTGGATTGAGGGGGAAATATCCAATCTGGCACAGCCCGCCTCCGGGCATATTTATTTCACCCTTAAAGATTCACAGGCCCAGGTGCGCTGCGCCATGTTTAAGGGTCGGCTACGTTTGGTACGCTTTAAACCGGAAAACGGCCAGCAGGTGTTAATCCGCGCCAAAGTCGGTTTGTATGAACAGCGGGGCGATTTCCAGCTGATTGCCGAACATATGGAAGAGGCCGGTGATGGTGCACTGCAACGGGAATTTGAAGCCCTTAAAGCCCGCCTGGCTCAGGCGGGTTTGTTTGATGAAAGCAATAAGCGCCCCCTGCCCCAGCTGCCTGAGAAAATTGGCATTATTACCTCAGCCAGCGGCGCGGCTATCCGGGATGTTTTAAGCGTTCTCAAGCGGCGCTTTCCCTCGATTCCGATACTGATTTATCCGGTGCTGGTACAGGGGGATAATGCCCCCGCCGAGATTATCAAAGCCATCAAGCTGGCCAATGCCCAGAAGCGCTGTGATGTTTTATTGCTGGTGCGGGGTGGCGGCTCGCTGGAGGATTTATGGGCCTTTAATAATGAAGCTCTGGCGAGGCAGATCGTAAAATCAAAAATTCCTGTTGTATCAGGGGTTGGCCATGAAGTCGATGTCACCATTGCGGACTTTGCCGCCGATCTGCGCGCCCCCACCCCTTCCGCTGCCGCCGAGCTGGTCAGCCCGGACCAGCAGGCCTATATCGACATTTTCACGGCTTATCAGCAGCGGCTGGAACAACTGATTGAACAAAAACTACAGCGTGCCAACGAGCAGCTGGGCTGGCTCAAAACCCGCCTGCAATTACAGCATCCCAGCCAGCAGTTACAGCAATATAATCAGCGTCTTGACGATAGTCTGCAACGCCTCGGCAATGCCTGGAACAGTCAATTGCAAACCAGCCGACACCGTTATGAAATCGCCATGCAGCGGCTATTATCCCAGCAACCCTCCCGGCAGCTATCCCGCCACCGGCAACAGCTGGAAAACCTGATCCAGCGGCTAAAACAATCCATCGGCCAGCAGCTTCAGCAGAAAAATCAGCGGCTTGCTGCCAGCAGCCATGCCCTGCATATTATCAGCCCCCTGCAAACCCTGGGGCGTGGTTATGCACTTGTTATGGATAGTCAGGGGAATATCCTGCACAACAGCCAGCAGGTTCGGCGTGGCGATGACATTTCTATCCGCCTGCATCAGGGCAGCCTGCTTGGCAAAGTGGAAAAAATTATAAAATCTTGAGCCAAAGCCAATAAATTGGCGACTAAAACTCGCAAAACCGGCCGGGAAAGTGTAAATTGCGTGGCTGGATTATTTTTATATTTTGTTTAAGTGACCGGTCAGTTCAAAGTAGAACCGGCAATACTGATATATCGGAGATTTCGATGCCTGCAAATTCGGCACATAAACTACATGGCTTCGCCCCTTATAAAGAGAAAAAAGGCGAAGAATATATGAATGAAAAACAAGTTGAGCATTTTCGCCAGATTTTAAATGGCTGGAAAAGCGAACTGATGGAAGAAGTGGATCGCACGGTTGACCACATGAAAGACGACGCTGCCAACTTCCCTGACCCGGCGGATCGTGCCTCACAGGAGGAAGAATTCAGCCTGGAACTGCGTACCCGTGATCGTGAACGCAAGCTGATCAAAAAAATTGACGAATCTATCACCATGCTGGATAACGGCGATTATGGTTATTGTGAAACCTGTGGTGTGGAAATCGGTATTCGTCGTCTGGAAGCTCGTCCTACTGCAACCCAGTGTATCGACTGCAAGAGCCTGGACGAGATCAAGGAAAAACAAATCAAGGGCCGTTAAGGCGAACCATCCATGGCCGCTTCCCGGCCTGTACCCTTCATGTCTGATCCATCGCCTCCCTACCGGGGGCGCTTTGCCCCGTCGCCCAGCGGCCCCCTTCACTTTGGCTCCCTGATTGCAGCCACTGCCAGCTATTGTCAGGCGCGCCAGCAGCAGGGGCAGTGGTATGTGCGCATTGAAGATGTGGATGAACCACGCACAGTGGCCGGTGCCGACAGCCTCATCCTGCATGCACTGGAAGCCTTTGGTTTCCAGTGGCAGGGAGAAGTGGTTTACCAGTCCCGCCGCAAAGCCCTTTATCAGGATGCCCTCCACTCCCTGATTGCCCAGAACAAGGTATACGCCTGTGATTGCAGCCGCCAGCAGATTCGCCAGAGCGCTCAGTCTGGCGAGCTGGGTTATATCTATCCCGGCCATTGCCGCAATAATCCTGCCAGCCTGGATGGTGAGTACGCCCTGCGCCTGAGAGTCGATAATAAACCCGTGTTTTTCGAAGATACGATTCTGGGTCACCAGCAACAAAACCTTGCCGAAGAGCTGGGGGACTTTGTAATCCGCCGCCGGGATGGCTTATTTGCCTATCAGCTGGCGGTGGTTGTGGATGATGCCCTGCAGGGTATTACGGATATTATTCGCGGCGCTGATTTACTGGATTCCACGCCCCGGCAAATCTATCTGCAACGGTTGCTGGGCTACCCCACTCCCAGCTACGCCCACCTGCCACTGGCGATCAATGCCCGGGGCATCAAGCTCAGTAAAAAAGCCGGCGCAGCAGCAATTAATATAAACAACCCGGTGCCTGAGCTATTTGCCTCACTGCAATTTCTTGGCCAGCAGCCCCCGAATGCATTACAGCAAGGCGATCTGCATAGTCTGTGGCAATGGGCCATCGAACACTGGTCACTGGAAAAAATCCCCGCTGAAAAACAACAGCTGTTTGCTGCCCCCTGATATTGCCTCAGCCGCTTTGCATGGTATGCTGTGGCAGCAAAATATACAGAGAAAATAAATCGAAATGGAGACACCCATGAGTTCCAATATTGATTCCGTCCTGATCGAAGATCGCCTGTTCCCACCCACTGAAGAATTTGCCGCTAAAGCCCGCATTAAACAGGCAGATTTTGACGCCCTGCATAAACGGGCAGATGAAGATTACACGGGCTTCTGGGCGGATCAGGCGCGGGACATGCTGGACTGGCACAAGCCTTTTAGCGAAGTGCTGGATGATAGCCGCGCACCCCATTTTAAATGGTTTGCCGATGGCCAGCTCAATGTGTCCTATAACTGTCTGGATCGACACCTGGCCGACAGGGCAGACAAAACCGCGATTATTTTTGAGGGTGAGCAGGGTGATGTGCGCAAGATCAGCTACCAGCAGCTCACCGATGAAGTCAGCCAGTTTGCCAATGCCTTAAAAGCCCAGGGCATTGAATCCGGCGACCGGGTGATTATTTATATGCCCATGACACCGGAAGCCGTCATTGCCATGCAGGCCTGCGCCCGCATTGGCGCCATTCATTCGGTGGTATTCGGCGGTTTTTCCGCTGAGTCTCTGCGGGATCGCATTAACGACGCGGCAGCGAAAATGGTGATTACTGCCGATGGAGGCCACCGGGGCGGCAAAATAGTAGAGCTGAAAGCCGCCTCCGATAAAGCACTGGATCACGGCTGCCCGAGCATTGAATCGGTAATTGTTTACCAGCGCACAAAGCACGACATTCCCATGCAGGATGGCCGTGACATCTGGTGGCATGACGCCATCAAAGGCCAGTCCACACAATGTGATCCTGTCTGGGTGGATGCGGAACATCCCCTGTTTTTACTCTACACCTCCGGCTCCACCGGCAAGCCCAAGGGCATACAGCACTCCAGCGCCGGCTATCTGCTGGGCGCCATTGTTACCAATAAATGGGTATTTGATTTACAGGACGATGATGTGTTCTGGTGCACCGCTGATGTAGGCTGGATTACCGGTCATACCTATGTGGCCTATGGCCCGCTGGCGGCTGGCGGCACGGCGGTGATTTATGAAGGTGCGCCCACGGTACCCGATGCGGGTCGTTTCTGGAAGATCTGCGAAGATCATAAGGTCAGCATTTTCTACACAGCCCCCACCGCCATCCGCGCCCTGATGAAGCTGGGGGATGATCTGCCCAATCAGTACGATTTATCCAGTATTCGCCTGCTGGGCACAGTGGGTGAGCCCATTAACCCGGAAGCCTGGATCTGGTATCACAAAACCATCGGCAAGGAACGCTGCCCGATTGTGGACACCTGGTGGCAAACCGAAACCGGCGCCAATATGATCGCCCCCATTCCCGGCGTAGTGGCCACCAAGCCCGGCTCCTGCACCATTCCACTGCCCGGCATTGCAGCGGACGTGGTGGATGAAGATGGCAACAGTATTACCGAGGCCAATAAGGGCGGTTATCTGGTGATTACCAAACCTTTCCCTTCCATGCTGCGCACCGTCTGGGGCGATGAGCAGCGTTATGTGGATACCTACTGGCCGAAATTTGGCGGCAAATATTATCTGGCCGGCGACAGTGCCCGTAAGGACAAGGACGGCTATTTCTGGATTATGGGCCGCATCGATGATGTGCTGAATGTCTCCGGGCACCGTCTGGGCACCATGGAAGTGGAATCGGCTCTGGTGGCCCATGAGCGTGTTGCTGAGGCCGCCGTGGTCGGCTATCCCCATGATGTGAAAGGGGAAGCCATTTTTGCCTATGTGGTGCTCAAGGGCAAACGCCCTGAAGGTGGCGTGGATGAGGCGCTAACCCAGGAACTGCGCAACTGGGTGGGCGAGCAAATAGGCCCCATTGCCAAACCGGATCAAATCCGTTATTCCGATAATCTGCCGAAAACCCGTTCCGGCAAAATCATGCGGCGTTTGCTGCGCAATATTGCCCGCGGCGAGGAAATCACATCGGATACCTCCACTCTGGAAAACGAGGACATTCTGCTGCAACTGCAAGGTAAAGCGTAAAAAATAGTCGTGAGTCATTAGTCGTCAGTCAAAGGCGGTCTTTAAAAAACGCACAGTATTTTTTTAAAGACTCATGACTGATGACTAAAGACGCATAGCGATAACTTAAAAAATGCTCACCGACCAAAGCACCATTGATGTTATAAAAAAATCCAGAAAACAGATCACCATCCTGTTTTCGGATATTGAAAGCTCCACCCGCCATTGGGAGCGGCGGGGTGATGTGGACGCACGCATTTTAATTGACCGCCACAACCGTTTGCTGTTTCCGGTGATTCGTAAATTCAAAGGCCGCGTTATCAAAACCCTCGGGGATTCCATTATGGCATCCTTTAAGGATGCAGATAATGCGGTTAAAGCCGCCATTGCCATGCAACAGGTACTGAAGCGGGAGCGGCAAAAAGATAAATATTTCAGCCTCCATTGCCGTATTGGTTTACATACAGGTAAAGGCATCGTTGAATATGATGATATTTACGGGGATGTAGTTAATGTGGCCGCCAAGGTTCAGGCAGAGGCGCAGGGTGATCAGATTTATCTCACTCAAAGCACCCTGGCTCGATTAAAAGAATCACAACTGCATGTACAGAAAGTTGATAGCATCCGCCCCAAGGGCAAACGCAAACCCATTGAAATAATGGAGCTGGACTGGCCCGCTCAGCCATCTCTCATTCATGATCTGCGCGAAGATGCATTACTGCCCTTATTAAAACGACAGAAGTTTGAAATTTTAAGTTATTTTCTGGTCACCATTGGCACGCTGTTTTTTCTTTACCAGCATTATCTACGCTATATTCTCAGCGAGAAAATGCAGAATATTTCCCGCCTGGAACTCATCAGCTATCTGCCATCCGACTATTTACCCCTGCTATTTTTCAGCACCTTATTGCTGGGCAGTTTCAGTATTTATATGTTCAGAATTGATTTTATATCCCGCTCATTCTTACGCATACTGAGCGGACTATTTACATTCGGCCTTGTACTCATGCTGTTCCATTTTATTAACAGCAGCGTTCAGCCGCCTTTTAATAAACGCTGGTATGAACCCATTTATCAATCCAAAACCCGTTTTGTTGAAGTCCTGGTCAAGAACACCCTGCTCAGGGAACGGCCCAATACTCGCGCCAAAATTATCAGCCTTTTACCTGCGGGTGAAATATTTATCTATAAAAAATCCGTTAACAAACAAAAACGCCGCTGGGATCAGGTGCAACTGGATAAAGATCATTACGCCTGGATTGCCCATCGCATTCCTCCTGCCTTTGGTGTCGCTGAACAACAGCTGACTCAGCGTCATGCTTTTACTTTCCACTATTATGATTTATACGGTCTGATACTGGGCTTTATTGCGTTTTTATGGGGCTTTATGAGTTTTCGCATACACCCAAATTAAGCCTGCCGTTTATCCTGAATAATCCTTGAAAAGATGATATTTCAGGCATAACAACTATGCTCTGTAAACGACTTTTTATTTGTCGATTCACAGAAAAGTCAGGAGACAGTAAATGAATAATACAACGATCAGCAACACTCAGATTCAGGTTTTACCCAAAACCATGATCTACCGGGCAACAGGCATAAACCCTATAAAACACATTGTTTAATTTGCTTCCATAAGAGCACCAGGTTATTGACAAGCTGAAATTTCGGTTACAGGAGTTGCAATGGGTTTAGTTCGAAAATTATCAAAGTTTCCCGTCTGGATACTTTCCTTTCTTGGCATTATTATTTTTATAATCACTATTGCCGTGCAAAGAGTGCCCG
>JALTRC010000474.1 GCA_026998145.1 Gammaproteobacteria bacterium | reverse complement strand
CTACATAGGTACAACCACTCCAGAAACCACCTGCTTCAATATCACCGTAACCAATTAACGAGCCAGAATATGCAATCTATTACCCGATATTTTTTTACCCTTATTAATATTATGCTGGTCAGTGTATTCATCAGTGCCTGTAATCAGGAAAATCAGGCGGCTCAGATAACAGATAAAAAAGCATCAAAAACCTTTGCCCGAACAGCGAAACCTCACGCTGAAATCTATATGCAATATAAATTGCCTGATACCCTTGAAGTGGGGCAGCCGATTAGCGTTGAAATTACGCTTTTAAGTGGTGCTACTGGGGATAAGCTAACACTGGATTTACGCACCGGGGAAGGGCTGGAAACAGCCGATCCTTTAAGTTATGCCTTTGGTCCTCAACAGCCGGAGCAGAAAAATACTATCCAGCTGATTGTGCAGGCCGAGGCGGATGGTCAGTACCGGCTTTATTTAACCGCCGGGCTGGTTAATGGCACTCAGACTCAGAGTCGCAGTTTTATTATTCCCATTAATATTGGTAAGGCAGTTATTCAGAACAAAGCCAAAGCGGTGGGTGTTATTATTGAAGAGAACAGTGGCGAAAAAGTCATCTCCATGCCAGCCACTGAAACCTCAGATTAATTTAGGGCTTGTTAACACTGCGACTTCGTGCACGGCAGCATTTCGTAAAAGCTCAAAGCAGCGTCCGCAAATTCACAGCTTTAATTTTGCGTTTTTTGCGTTTATTTGCGGACAAAAATGCTTTTGCCTCATAATCATTATGAGTTATTTTCTTTTCTTTCATCTTCCCTAAAGCCGTATTCCACTAGCTTGATAAGCCCATTTAGGCTATTCTAACGCCCTTTTTTAACGGTCCCGAACCTTCGCCTGGAGTCCCTGCATGTTTTCGAAAAAAATGAGTATTCAAGGTTATGATGACGCCCTCTGGGAGGCAATTGCCGAAGAAACCCAGCGTCAGGAAGATCATATTGAACTGATCGCCTCTGAAAACTATACCAGCCCCCGTGTTATGGAAGCGCAGGGTAGTGCGCTGACCAATAAATATGCAGAAGGCTATCCATCCAAGCGTTATTACGGCGGCTGTGAATATGTGGATAAGGTAGAGCAACTGGCGATTGACCGGGTTAAGGAACTGTTTGGCGCCGATTATGCCAATGTACAGCCCCATTCCGGTTCACAGGCCAATGCCGCGGTTTATATGGCCCTGTGCGAGCCGGGTGATACGGTGCTGGGCATGAGTCTGGCGCACGGAGGGCACTTGACCCACGGCTCCAAGGTGAGCTTTTCCGGCAAAATCTACAATGCTGTGCAATATGGCCTGAATGCAGAAACCGGCGAAGTGGATTATGAGGAAGTGGAGCGTCTGGCCAAAGAACATAAGCCTAAAATGATTGTGGCCGGCTTTTCCGCTTATTCCCGTGTTATGGACTGGCAGCGATTCCGTGATATTGCCGATTCGGTTGGCGCTTACTTAATGGTGGATATGGCTCATGTGGCGGGTTTAGTGGCTGCCGGCCTCTATCCCAATCCTGTGCAGATCGCCGATGTCACCACATCAACCACTCACAAAACCCTGCGTGGCCCTCGCGGCGGCATTATCCTGGCCAAGTCCAATCCGGATATTGAAAAGAAATTCAATTCCGCCATCTTCCCCGGCTCCCAGGGCGGCCCGCTAATGCACGTAATTGCCGCCAAGGCGGTGGCCTTTAAGGAAGCCATGGAGCCGGAATATAAAACCTACCAGCAGCAGGTGATTGTTAATGCTCAGGCAATGGCAAAAGTTTTTATGGATCGCGGCTATGATGTGGTATCCAAAGGCACGGACAATCATCTGTTCCTGGTAAGCTTTATTGAAGCAGGCCTCACAGGTAAAGATGTGGAAGCGGCACTGGGTCGTGCCAATATCACCACCAATAAAAACTCCGTGCCCAATGATCCCCAGTCACCCTTTGTGACCTCCGGCATTCGCGTGGGTACACCGGCCATTACCACCCGTGGCTTTAATGAAGACGATTCCACCAATCTGGCCAACTGGATGTGTGATGTGATTGCCAATATGGATGACGAAAAAGTGATTGCCGACACCAAAGCCAAAGTGGCTGAAATCTGTAGCCGTCTGCCGGTTTACGCTGACTGATGCATTGCCCTTTCTGCTCAGCACCCGATACCCGGGTTGTGGACTCCCGCCTTTCCGGTGATGGCATGCAGGTGCGTCGCCGGCGGGAATGCACCGAGTGCAGCGAGCGTTTTACCACCTATGAGTCCGCCGAGCTGAATCTGCCCAGAGTGGTAAAGCAGGATGGCTCCCGTCAGCCATTTCTGGAAGAAAAACTGCGCAGCGGCCTGTGCAAGGCACTGGAAAAACGCCCGGTAAGCATGGAAGGGGTGGAAGCCAGTGTCAGCAAAATCAAGCACAAGTTGCAATCCATGGGCGAGCGGGAAGTGGAAGCCCGTACCATTGGTCAGTGGGTGATGGAGGAGCTGAAAGAGCTGGATCATGTGGCCTATATTCGTTTTGCCTCCGTGTATCTGAGCTTTGATGATGTAAATGCCTTCCGGGAAGCCATTGAAAAGCTGGAGAAAAAATAACGTATATGGCCGCGATTGTACGGAAATAATCATCGTCATACCCGCGAAGGCGGGTATCCAGATCAGGCAGAATTCACCTGTATTAGCGGACTTATAATCTTTTCACCATGACCAACCACCCTCATTACTATATGTCCCGCGCCATCCAGCTGGCACAAAAGGGGCTTTACACCACCCAGCCAAACCCCCGGGTGGGCTGTGTGATTGTAAAAGACGGGCAGATAGTCGGGAAGGGCTGGCATCAGCAGGCGGGCGGCCCCCATGCGGAAGTTTTTGCCCTGCGGGCAGCCGGTGAGCAGGCCAGGGGGGCAACCGCCTATGTGACCCTGGAGCCTTGTAGTCATCAGGGCAAAACGCCCCCCTGTGCGGATGCCTTGATTGATGCAGGTGTGGCCAAAGTCATTGCCGCCATGGAAGATCCCAACCCACTGGTGGCGGGTAAAGGTCTGCAGAAAATCCGTGATGCGGGTATTGCAGTGGAATCCGGCCTGCTGGAAGCGGAAGCGCGCCAGCTCAACCCCGGTTTTATCA
>JALTRC010000473.1 GCA_026998145.1 Gammaproteobacteria bacterium | reverse complement strand
CTTTCAAACTCAAAACTTAAATCCAGGGAAATCTTGCTGGCTTTATTATCCTTGAGGGGATCAAACCGCCAGAAACCTTCCAGATGCTTAAACGGCCCTTCCAGCAGGCGCATTTCAATCATTTTATCTTTCTGTATACGATTCAAAGTCGTAAAGGATTTATTCAAACTGCCTTTGGCAATTTCAATACTGGCCTTTACCTCCTCATCATTGCGGGAAATCACTTTTGTGGATCGGCACCAGGGAAGAAATTCAGCATAATGCTCAATATCATCCACCAGCTGAAACATTTCACTGACTGTATAAAACACCAGCGCATTTTTTGAGATTACGGGCACAACAAACCTTTAACTAAAAACGAATCACACCAATGACATTCAAAAACACCATCATCACGGCAATCGGCGTAATGTAACGAACCAGGAAGCGCCAGATATTATAACCCCGCTTACTACTGTTCAGTTCATCTTCTGTGGATTGTTTTGCCATTAACCAGCCGGCAAACAATGCAATGAACAGACCACCCAGCGGCAGCATAATATTGGCGGTGAGGTAATCCAGCAGATCAAAGAAGGTTTTATCAAATAACTTGATATCCGATGCAATATTAAATGAAAACACGGTTCCCAGCCCCACTGCCCAGGTGGCAAAACCCATGACAGTAGAAGCATAAACCCGGGTATGGCCCCGATTTTCCACCAGCCAGGCCACCGCCGGCTCAATTAATGAAATCGATGAACTCCAGGCAGCAAAGGTCAGCAGAATAAAAAACAGCACGCCCACCAGAATACCCGCATCCATCTGTCCGAAAGCCAGTGGCAGGGTTTTAAAGATCAAACCCGGCCCTGCCCCCGGCTCCAGACCATGGGCAAACACAATGGGAAAAATCACCATCCCGGCCATCAGGGCCACCAGGGTATCGGCCGCCGCAATAATTATGGAGGTTTTGGCGATGGAGGTGTCTTTGGGTAGATAGGAGCCATATACCATAATCGCTCCCATACCCAGACTCAGGGTAAAGAAGGCGTGCCCCATGGCAATTAAAATGGCATTGGCATCGATCTTACTGAAATCCGGGCGAAACAGAAATTCCACCCCTTCCATGAAATGCCCATTGCTCATAGCATAAATCATCAGCACAGCCAGCAGTAAAAACAGCGCCGGCATTAAATAACGTACCGCCTTTTCCAGCCCGTTCTGCACCCCTCGGGCCACCACTACCATGGTAGCAATCATAAAGAGTGTGTGCCAGGCGAGCAGCCGCTCCGGGTCACTGACCAGCTCGGTAAAGACTTTATTTACCGCTTCGGCATCCGCACCGGTAAAAATGCCGCTGGCGGTACGGAATACATAAGACAGTGCCCAGCCAGCAATCACGCTGTAGTAGGACAAAATCAGAAAACCGGCCGCCACCCCTAGCCATCCCAGATACTTCCATACCGGCGACCGGCCTTCTTCAGCTGACAGGGTGGCCATGGTATTGATCGGGCTTTGCCGGCCCCGCCGTCCCAGCAGGACTTCCGCCATCATAATGGGAATGCCAATCGCCGCAATACACAGCAGATACACCATCACAAAAGCACCGCCTCCATGCTCACCGGTAATATAGGGAAACTTCCAGATATTACCCAGGCCAACGGCCGAGCCGGTTGCAGCCAGTATAAAGGCCATACGCCCCGACCATTGACCGTGAATGGATACCCGTTGTTGCTCTGCCATGTGGACCCCGTTTGTATTATTTATTCAAGCCCTGCATTTTGAGCAAAAACCTCCGATTACTCAACCTCTTATCACAGGCCACAATCATCGGTATAATCGGCAGCCTTTCCTTTATCAAGCATTCATCATGGGCAAAGCCAAGAAAAAGAAAAAAGCATCCGGCAATACCATTGCCCAGAATAAAAAAGCCCGCCATGACTACAGCATCGAAGACACATTTGAAGCGGGAGTGATGCTACAGGGCTGGGAAGTCAAAAGCCTGCGGGAAGGCAAGGTGCAGATGACCGATACCTATGTGATGGTACAGGGCAATGAGCTGTGGTGGCTGGGAGGCATTATTTCGCCGCTGGTTTCCACCTGCACCCATATCATTGCTGAAGCCAGCCGTGCCCGTAAACTGCTGATGCACCGGCGGGAAATCGATAAACTGGTAGGCCAGGTGGAGCGTAAGGGTTATACCCTGGTGCCCCTGTCCTTATACTGGAAACAGGGCAAGGTTAAGATGAGTGTGGGGCTGGCCAAAGGTAAGCAGGAGCACGATAAACGGGCGGATAGTAAGGAGCGGGACTGGAACCGGGAGAAGGCGCGGATTTTAAAACATGGTTGAGAATGGGGCTTGATCTGCCCTGTTTTTTTGGTGGATCCGCTGTGCTTAATCCACCCTACGCCAGCCAGTTACGCTCCAGGCTGTTGAAAACATATAAAATTCAATCGTGTTAGCCCCCCTCTTTAACAAAGAGGGGTTGGGGGAGATTTGCCCCCCTCATTCCCCCTTTGAAAGGCTTATCTAAAATAACCGGAAATATTATTTTATTGCAGTAATTTTTTTATTCTTACTGGTTGTTTCAATGTACTGAAGAATCTTATCAACATCGCCCTGGCTCAATTTAAGATTCGGCATATTAATATTTTTATAACGCTTCATCATTGCCATAATAATCGGATCTTTTTCCTTGATCATTTCACTTGGCTTTGCAATCCAGCGTTTCAACCATTTTCTATCACGCCGCTCTGTTACACCCAGTAAATCAGGGCCAACACTATCACCACCACCAATTGTATGGCAGGTCAGACAACGGGTTTTGTAAATATAAACTCCATCATTATAGGTTTCGATACCTTCAGCACTTTTATAATCGGCACTAACCATCTTGTTACCGGTTTTTTTCCAGTTGTGTAACCAGTCGCCCAGCATGGTGGATAATACCTGTCTGCTTTCATAGGGTGAACGTTTCATCCACTGGCCGGTTTTCTGATTACCCATTACCAGGGAAATATTATGATCGATCTGACCATCCGGTAAACTTTCATCCAGGTCGGTAATATACAGGCCCAGTTTGGTACGCAGTTTATCGATCTCTTCTTTTTTACCCGTTAAAAATGTCCAGCCTTTTCCAATATTAAATTTTTTCTTATAG
>JALTRC010000472.1 GCA_026998145.1 Gammaproteobacteria bacterium | reverse complement strand
GATGTGCATCTGGAAGCGGATATACACGCGCTGGATATCAATGCCAATGGCTTTGCCGAAGGTGACTGGATCCCCTACCTGCATGTGAAATATGCGGTGCACAAAAAAGGCTCAGACAAGGTAATCAGTGGTGATTTTATGCCCATGGTTGCCAATGATGGCCCTCACTACGGTGATAACGTCAAGCTGATGGGGCCGGGAAAATATACTGTTAAATTCACCATTTACCCACCCAATGCGCCGCAAAATCCGGCTGGCAAACATTTTGGCCGGCACACGGATCGTCTAACCGGCGTCCGCCCCTGGTTTAAAACCTTTGATGTGGAATATGAATTTATCTACGCCGGCATCGGTAAGCGCGGAGGCTATTAAACCATGGCATTGCAACATCCACTATCCATCTTCGGTGGCTTGCTGGCCACTAGCCTGAGCCTGCCCGCGCTGGCCGCCAATACTCCAGCCAGCCTGGATACACGGCTGACACAGATGGAACTCCGCATAAAAAATCTGGAAGCAGAAAACGCCCTGCTCAATAAATCACTTAACGAGCCTTATATCAGTGACTCTGAACCGGAGATTTCAGCACGCCTGAAGGCCGTTGAGTCACAGGCTAACAGCTACCGCAGTGCAGCGCGTACTGTAGAAAGCCTGCAGGGCATTGAAACCAGTGTAGGCTTTACCATGGCAGCACAGGGTATGAATGGCGAGCCGGCGAGCAGCCCGGAGAATGGCGAGCTGAATTACCGGGGAGATGTAACAGTCAGTCTGCCGGCTGGCAGCATTGGTGCCGCCGAAGGCTTTATGTTTACCCATTTTCGTATGGGTCAGGGGCTGGGGCTGGAAAATCCCGGCGATGCATTTTCATCTTTTAATGGCACCAGTTTTCAGCGACCCGGCACTGCCACCTCAGACAGCACCGTATTGCTGGCACAGGCCTGGTATCAGCTGAATGTCCCTCTCCCCCTGGGTGGCAACCCCGATCTCTCTCGGCAACATCTGGAACTGAACTTCGGCAAAATGGACCCGTTTATGTTCTTCGATCAAAACACCATCGCCGATGATGAAACTCGCGGTTTTATGAATCAGGCATTTGTACACAATCCTCTGCTGGATGCGGGTGGCGATATAGGTGTTGATGATTTTGGTTTTACTCCCGGCTTTCGCATGGCATGGATTAATGACCGCCTGAAACCGGAGCAATATGTTATTTCCATGGGCATATTCGGTGCCGCCAAAGGCGCCAGCTTTGAAAACTCACTGACAGACCCCTTTATTATCATACAGGCTGATAGCCAGCAGAATTTGTTTACCGGCCTACAGGGTAACTATCGCGTGTATTACTGGCGCAATGGTGGGGCAGAAGATCTAAATGGTAATAAACAGACCCATCAGGGCCTGGGCTTGAGCTTTGACCAGAAGGTTGATGACTACACAAGCCTGTTTATGCGTTATGGCCGGCTCACTCAGGGACAGTTGCAATTTGACCGTAGCCTGACACTGGGTGCCAATTTTGGCGGCAGCTACTGGAGCCGAGGGGGTGATGCCATTGGCATTGCCCTGGGCTGGTTATCGCTGAGTGAAGACTACAGACAGACAGCCGGACTTAATAGCCGCAGCGCAGAAAAAGTAGCCGAAATATTCTACCGCTACCGGATTAACAGCCAGTTTGACGTATCTCCCAATATACAGCACATCTCCCAGCCGGGTGGCAATGGGGATGCATCAGACATGACGGCCTATGGCCTGCGCGCCCAGTTAAATTTTTAAGGATACATCGATATGCAAAAAACTTATCTGCTCTACTGCTTTCTACTGGCCGGTTTGTTATTGAGTAACGCCTCTCAGGCGGCCTTACCTGCCTATAAACTGACCATAAAAGATGGCCGCTTTAAGCCGCAAACAATCAAGGTACCGGCACGCACCCGTTTTAAGCTCGTGATTACCAATCTGGGCCCCGGCCCGGAGGAATTTGAAAGCAAGCAGCTGCGCAAGGAATCTGTCATTGCCGAAGGGGTTACCCGCTCTGTAGTTTTTGCTCCCCTGAAACCGGGCAAATACCGTTTTTTTGGTGAGTTTCATTTAGATACGGCCGAAGGCCATATAGTCGTTGAGTAATTATTATGAGTAGTACCGTGTTTATTGTCTGGCGCGAAAGCATTGAAGCCATGCTGGTTATCGGCATTTTATATACCTGGTTAAAAAATCAGCCGGAAACCGGCAAGGGCATGCACTTTTTATGGGGCGGTGTACTGGCCGGCGTTGCCATGGCTGCAACCCTGGCTTTTATTATGCTGAAAGTACAGAACGAACTGGCCGCCGAGGCACTGGACTATTTTCAGATTGGCATAGTGCTGATTGCCTCTGTGCTGATTACCCAGATGGTATTATGGATGCGACGGCACGGCCGCAGCCTTAAGCATGAGCTGGAATCCGGCATGCAAAAAGCTCATGAACAGGCTAACTGGTGGGGCATGGCCACAGTGGCCGCCATTGCCGTTGGCCGCGAAGGTGCAGAAACGGTTATCTTTTTATATGGCGCAGGCCTGGCTCAAAACAGTCACATAATACCCTTTATGCTAGCGGCTGCCGGCGGCTTTGCACTGGCATTTTTTACCTTCTGGATACTCTCTCGCGGCAGCCGTTTCTTTTCATGGCAGCTGTTTTTCCGCTTTAGTGAGGTTTTACTGTTATTGCTGGCAGCCGCCCTGCTGGTTGACGGTATTGATCACATGATTGGCCTTGGCTGGATCCCCCCCTTAATCGACCCGGTCTGGGACAGCAGCTTTATACTGGATGACAGCAGCCGCATCGGCGGTGTTATTGCAGCCTTCACCGGCTACCGGGCTCAGCCTGCACTCATGCTGTTACTGATCTATGCCGTTTACTGGCTAGTGGTCAGCCTGTTACTCAGTCGTTCCAGTAAACCTGTGACTACGCAAAGGCAGGCTGCATCATGAATGAAATAGCTGAAAATATGCCAGGCCGGCCATTATCCCCACAGCCGCGCCCCTGGCTTCAGCGTCTGGGTGACTTTATGCAGACCAGGCGCAGGCTGATCCAGGCTATACAATGGTTGGTGGTGGTCTTTTATCTCGGCCTGCTGGTCTGGCCCGCCTTCCTGCCCGTACCCAGGGACTATGTG
>JALTRC010000471.1 GCA_026998145.1 Gammaproteobacteria bacterium | reverse complement strand
ATTGGAACCCGCTATGATTTTCGCGGTTCTGATGTAAAAGTTGAGTTGCAGGATAAAGAGCTAAAACTGGATGCGGAAAGTGAATTTCAGCTGACTCAGGTGGAAGAGATTATCTATAACAAACTGGCCAAACGTGGCATAGATACCCGCTGCATGGAAAAAGGCACGCCGGAGCCACGGGGCAAACGTTGTTTGCAAAGCATGACTGTGCGGGAAGGCATTGATAAGGATCTGGCCCGTAAGATTGTGAAATTGATAAAGCAAAGTAAGCTAAAAGTGCAGGCGGCCATACAGGGTGAGCAGGTACGGGTCACGGGTAAAAAACGAGATGATTTGCAGCAGGTAATGGCCATGCTAAAAAATAATGACAGCATTGATATGCCACTGCAATTTACCAACTTTAGAGATTAGGCTGTTTGCACCAATGCAATCCATGACGTTTTCACTGTCTATATCTTCGCAGCAGTATCAGCAATATTATGCAGGTCAGGCAAAAAATGTTGTTGTTACCGCTGATAATGGAAAACGATTGAAATTTCCAGCGAAGATATTGCAAAAGTTGGTAACACACGACGGTATACATGGGCGTTTTCGTATTGAGTTTGATCAACAGCATAAATTTAAAAAAATTGTACGTTTGTAAACAGGCTAAAAAATGAACCTCACACCACAGCAGGGCTATGAAAAATTACAGGCAGATCCGGATGCTGCTTTAATCGATATTCGTTCCAGCATGGAGTTTCTGTTTGTGGGGCACCCGGTGGGCGCCATTCATATTCCCTGGATTGATGAACCGGACTGGGAAATTAACCCAAATTTTGCAGAAGAAATCCGCAAGGCTATGTTGCGGATTGTAAAAGATGAAGACAGGGTGGCCGATAGCCCTGTTATATTAATTTGCCGCAGTGGCGTTCGTTCTCTGCAGGCAAAGCAAAAGCTGGAAGAAGCCGGTTTTACCAATGTGTCTCATATCTCCGAAGGTTTTGAAGGGGATTTGAATGAACACCACCAGCGCAGTACAGTGGGCGGCTGGCGTTTTCGTGGGCTGCCCTGGGAGCAGTGTTAGAGATACTCTGGCAATAAGTCATTTTATGTTGTATTTAGTCGCTATAATCCACAAATGCAACTCAAAATTTCTCATCTTTATCGCGCCTGGCAAGGGCTAAAAAAATGGCCGTTTGGTTCGGCTGTGTTCAATTATGTTATTTGTTTTATTAATCCCTATACCGGCGCCTTAAAAGCAAATGTCGTAGAATTTCATAAAGGTTACGCAAGATTAGAATTAAAAGATCGGCGGGCCATACGCAATCACCTCAATTCAATACATGCAATTGCCTTAACAAATCTGGGAGAGTTTGCCAGTGGCCTGGCGCTTGTTTCTCTTTTTAGCGAAAATATGCGCGGAATTCCTGTGGATATTCATATCCGGTTTTTTAAAAAAGCCCGTGGAAAACTGATTGCAGAATGTAAAACCCAGCTGCCTGTTTTCAGTGAAGAGACTGAGCATCTGGTAAAGGCTGAAATCAGAAATATGGATAATGAACGGGTTTCAGTTGTCGAGGTTAAATGGAAACTTAGCTATAGACAGCAGGATGAATGATGCATCATAAAAATAAATTTTTACTGGATTCGCAGGTTAAATATCCGATTATTGGTGGCCCCATGTATCCCTGTAGTAACCCGGAATTAGTGGCGGCTGTTTCCCGTGCTGGTGCCCTTGGGGTTATACAGCCGGTTGCATTAAGCTATGTGCATGGCTACGCATTATCTGAGGGTATTGATTATATTCGCTCACTAACGGATAAGCCTCTTGGAATGAATCTGTTAATTGAAAAAAGCGCAAAAAAATATCATCAGAAAATGCAGCAATGGCTTGATATTGCATTAGAAAAAAATATTCGTTTTTTTATTACTTCATTAGGAAAGCCCGACTGGGTTGTAAAAATCGTGCATGATGCGGGCGGCGTTGTATACCATGATGCGACAGAAGCCCGCTGGGCAGAGAAGGCGGTTGATGTGGGTGTTGATGGTTTGATCGCTGTTAATAACAGGGCAGGGGGCCATGCAGGGAGCCTGTCTTTTGATGCCTTGTTTACTCAATTGCAGCGTTTTAATTTACCTCTGGTTTGTGCTGGTGGTATTGCCGATAGACAATCTTACCAGGCAGCCTTAGATAAAGGTTTTCAGGCTGTGCAGATGGGAACCCGTTTTATTGCATCCCGCGAATGCAATGTATCGGATGCTTATAAACAGGCCATTATTCAGGCGAGTGAAAACGATATTGTATTGAGTGAGCGTATTACCGGCGTGCCGGTTTCTGTTATCAATACCGATTATATAAAAAAGCAGGGCTTAAAACCTAATCGACTGGAGCAGTGGCTGCTTGCCCACCCAAAATACAAATATTTAATGCGAACTTTTCTGGCCTTAAAATCATTAAGATCGCTAAAGCATGCGCAGTTTGATCAGCGCGGAGAAAAAGATTACTGGCAGGCGGGGAAAAGTGTACAGTCAATTTCATCAATCGATTCAGTAGATAAAATTATTCAGAATCTGGTGAGCTGATAATTAATACAGCATAATAGAAAACAAAAAACCGGCATAAAAGCCGGTTTTTTGTTTTCCATTAAACCGTTTTCCTTAGCTGATTTCGCCAGGATAATCCGCAATACCCGGATTATCTTTAACACCAACCAGTTTAGGATGGTTGATTTTATCCAGACGTAATACATTGTCCTTGTCACGATTATTGATAATATAATCACGTACCACATCCCACATCAGGCGACCATTTGGCGCCTTGCCAACAGTGGCCCAGCCGGCAACTTTATACATAGTATCCGCTTCGATTATGTGGCCGTTATCCAGGCGAGCATCGGTGATACGTTCGTACAGGGGTTTGGATGGATCGATGGTGTAATCCATGCCGCCTACACGTACCATGTCACCACCGGATTGTTTGTAGGGATCTTTATCAAACAGATTGTCGGCAACGCCTTCCAGAATATTCATCAGGTCGTGACCTGACATTTCGGTAACATAAGTTTCACCGTAGGTGATGGCGCACTGGGTCATAACATCTTCCATGGTAATCCAGTCACCTTTTAATGTGGTTGTACCCCAGCGTACACCGGCCGACATGGC
>JALTRC010000470.1 GCA_026998145.1 Gammaproteobacteria bacterium | reverse complement strand
GGTGGAAGGCACAGCGGCTGAATTATTTAATCAACTGGCGGGCAACTGCATTTTGCACCCGGCCTATGACTGGCAGCCACTCAGCTGGGCGGCCTACTGTCATGAAATCGGCATGAATATCGCCTTCAGCCAGTACCATAAACACGGCGAATATATTTTACGCTATGCAGATCTACTGGGTTTTTCCAATACAGATCAGCAGGTGCTGGCGGCGCTGGTTCGCTGCCATCGCCGCAGCATTAATCTCAGTCTGTTAAATAATCTGCCCAGCCACTGGCAACAGAAAAGCAAATGCTTGATGATAATTTTAAGGCTGGCGGTGGTACTCAATCGCAGCCGTAAACCGGTTGATGTGATTCCCAAAATGGAAGCGAATGAAGACACCATCTACTGTTATTTCCCGGACAATTATTTCCAGCAGCACCCGCTGACCTATCATGATTTATTGCAGGAACAGAAACATTTGCAGGCGGCTGGTATCAACCTCCAGCTTATACAAAAAAATTTAACGCCTGGTCAAAAGCAGGCATCCGCAAATGAACGCAAATGAACGCAAATATTCTTTTAATAGCCAGAGAACTTCCATGAAAAAAACATCATCCATTATAAGTGCCCTGCTGGCCATATTTTTAATCCTGCCATATCAGGCCCGGGCAGAAACCATTACCGTGGCTTATTTTATGGAATGGCCAACGCCTAACCAGTATGCCCAGGCAAAAAAAATCTACGACAAAGAACTGGGCGTCGATATTAAATGGGTGGCCTTTGATGCCGGCACAGCCATGTCGGCGGCCATGGCATCCGGTGATGTGCAGATTGCGTTTTCCCAGGGCATTCCGCCTTTTGTTATTGCCACGTCTGCCGGACAGGATTTACAGATTGTGGATGTGGCTGTGTCCTATGCAGAAAATGATAATTGTGTGGTGCGCGAAAACCTGGAAATTGATCAGGACAATGTCAAAGAATTGCAGGGCAAGCAGGTAGGCGTTCCCATTGGCACCGCTGCCCATTATGGTTTTTTAAAACAGATGCAGCATTTTGGCGTGGATACATCCACCATGAAAATTGTAGACATGGCCCCTGCCGATGGCGCAGCAGCTTTTGCTGCGGGCAATCTGGATATGGTCTGTGGCTGGGGCGGCGCCCTGCGTCGTATGAAACAGCACGGCAATGTATTAATGAGCGGCGCAGAAAAAGAAAAGCTGGGCATACAGGTATTTGATGCCACCACGGTCAGCCGCCAATGGGCGCAGGAAAATCCGCAGCTTGTGGAAAAATTCCTTAAAGTGACCGCTGATATGAATAAAAAATTCAACGGCCCTGACAAGGAAAAAATGTTGCCGGTCATTGCAAAAGCATCGGGCATGAGCATAAAAGCCGTAAAACAAACCCTGCAGGGTTTTCACTTTCCGACCATTCAGCAACAGCTCAGCTCCAAATGGCTGGGAGGTGGTACCCAGCAGTTTTTAAAACAGGTTGCAGATTTTTTTGTGCAGCAGGGTACAATTCCCAAAGCCCGCAAAAACTATAACGACGCCGTAGATGCCAGCTATCTTCAGGCCGCAGAAAAATTATAAACAGTCCCCTGGGAGCTTCTGAATAACCCATGCTACACATTGACAATGTTTCAATGAGCTTTAGCCTGCCCGATGGCAGTTGTGTTGAAGCATTAAAAAATATTTCTCTGGAAATAAAAAAAGGCGAGCTGATTTCCATCCTCGGCCCCTCCGGCTGCGGCAAAACCACCCTGCTCAATATTATTGCCGGTTTTCTTGCGCCAACATCCGGGCAGCTGACATTCAATAATAAAACCATTAGCGGCCCCTCTGCAGAACGGGGCATGGTGTTTCAAAAAGGCGCTTTATTTGAATGGATGAATGTTCGCAATAACATCAGCTTCGGGCCGCGTATGCAGGGCCGGCCATCCAGCCAGACAGATCAACAGGTTGAGGAATTATTACAGCTGGTTGGACTACAGGGCTTTGCAGAAAAAGCGGTTTATGCATTATCCGGTGGCATGCAACAACGGGTGGCACTGGCCCGTTGTCTGGCCAATGATCCGGACGTGATTTTAATGGACGAACCCCTGGGTGCACTGGACGCTCTGACCCGTGAAAAAATGCAGGCACTGATTCTGAAACTCTGGCAGGAAACCGGCAAGACCATTATTTTAATTACCCATTCCGTAGAAGAGGCATTGTTACTGGGGGAGCGACTCATTGTCATGGCGCCCCGCCCCGGCCATATTCATCAATCCTATGAGCTGCCTTTTGCTGGGCAGGCGGTGAATCAGGATTTACGGGAGATTAAAAAACAGCCTGATTATCGTGATAAATACGAAGCAATATTATCCATGATCTGGGATATGGAAGAAGACATTATGGGAACCAGTCAGCCATGATGATATTAGGCATTTATATTCTGATTTTTATTCTGTCCTATTTTGTTTATCAATTTATTGCCCGCAAACTTTCTGCCCCTGAAGATTTTAATAAACGAAAAACGGTTACCTTTGGAGATGAAAGTGCCGTTAGCCCGAACCGTGTTGCTTCTGTTATTTCCATTATTGTGCTGTTTCTAATCTGGGCGGCCTTTACCGGCTCCAGTCTGTCACCCATTCATGTGCCCGGCCCCTTCAGGGGCGACACATCATTTACTTACACCGCCCGCAATGCACAGAATCAGACCGATCAGGCAAGGGTTTATATTCGTGTTATGGAAGATGCCGACAGGCCGGATATATCGGTCATTCCACAAACCGGTTTTGCCCATGATGATGCAGTTCAACTTGCCCCCTGGCGCAGCAAAATCATTCGCGCACAAAAAAATGATAGCGGCGGTCGTGACAAAAACTATCGAATTACCCAAATCGATAATCAAGCCATTAACGCCGGGCAATCCATTAAGGTGGATGGAGGCACCATTACCATGACCCGCAAGGGCAGCCTTTCTTTTGCTGCCGACAAAGGCTGGCAAATGGAAGCCATCTGGCTACCACCACCGGAAGCGGTATTCTCCCGGCTGATCGAAATTGCGCAACATGGCTATCAGAATGTGGGCCTGTTTGAAAATATCGGCTGGTCATTACTGCGGGTGATTAGCGGATTTTTACTGGGCGCTCTGGTAGGCATTCCGCTGGGTTATGC
>JALTRC010000469.1 GCA_026998145.1 Gammaproteobacteria bacterium | reverse complement strand
CTCCCGGGCAGCCAGCTGGCCGTCCTGCTGTAGATTACTCACCTCCTGCACCTCTACCAACGGCAAATCTTCGGCCATTAGCGGCGAACTGAAGATAAAAAGTAATGAAATGTATCGAAATAAAGCCATTTATCTATACTCGAAATAAAACCTGTGTCAATACAGACTGCTTATGATGCCAGTTTATTCCCGGAAATAAATAAAAAAGTCATTTTTTATGTAATCCACAAACAAATCGCCAGCAAATATCATGGGTAATCTACTTCCAATATCCCCTATACTAGCCACCCTATGAATATACCCGTTATTGATCAATACCAGCTGGTTGAAACCCGTCTACAGGAAAAACTGGATAATGGCACCACCCGCTGCCATCTGTGCCTGTGGCGCTGCAAGATTGCCCACGGCCAGCGAGGCTTTTGCCAGGCCCATGTGAACCGTAACGGCACTTTATATAACCTGTCCTACGGCATTATTTCCGCCATTGATATCGATGCCATCGAGGACAAGCCTGTACGCCATTATCGCCCCGGCACAAAGGTAATGTCCGTCGGCAGCTATGGTTGCAGTTTTCGCTGTGATGGCTGCCATAATCTGGAAATCTCCTGGGGCGTGAGCGCCCTGGACGAGCTGGCCAAAGGGGAATCCACCGCCGCCTGGACATCCCCCCAAACCCTGGTAGATGCGGCAAGACAAGCCGGTGTGGATGGCATCGCCTTTACCTATTCCGAGCCGGCTGTGTGGCTGGAATATATTATCGATGTATGCCAGCTGGCCCATCAGGCCGGCCTCTACACCGTATATGTATCCAATAGCTATGTGACCGATGAGGCCCTGGAAATGGCCGCCCCCCATATTGATGTGCTCTGCTCCGATATTAAAAGTATGCGGGATGATTTTTACCGGGACCTGTGCCGCCCGGCCACTGTTGAGCAGGTATTAGGCTCCATAAAAAAAGCCCATGAGCTGGGTATCCATGTGGAAACCCGCACCAATATCATTCCCGGCAAAAATGATAATGAAGATGAATTTTACCAGATCGCCTGCTGGGTCAGAGACAATCTGGGCGCCGACAGCCCCTGGCATATCACCCGATTTTTCCCCGCCTATAAACTCAAGCACCTGCCCGCCACCCCGGAAGCCTCCATGTTGGCCGCAGAACAGGCCGCAAAGCGGGCAGGATTGAACAATATTTACGTGTATAATGACAAGGGTTGCGACTGTGCCAGCGACAACCGGCCGGTTGAGTTTTACTTGAACGGCAATGCCGAAGACATCCACCAGATTAAAAAATGTGCCGCCAGCTGCTGTGGCGATGACGGTGTATTACTGAAAAAGTACGAACAGGAATAAAACATGAGAACAGTACAGTGTGTTGTATTAAAAACCGAAGCAGAAGGCCTGGACAAGGTACCCCACCCGGGTGAACTGGGTGTACGCATTTACGAAAATGTATCCAAGGAGGGCTGGAAAAAATGGCTGGAGCGACTGACGGTTATTATCAATGAAAACGGTTTAAATACAGCCGATGTAAAAAATCTGGAACTGATTGAAAAGCATATGCAGGGGTTCTTTTTTGGTGAAGGGGATTATGGGCAGATGCCTGCGGGATTTCAGCCGGCAGGCGGTGGCGGGAAGAAGTAGCCGTTTTTTTGATGCAGGCGCACAATTAGAGGTGTCGGAGTCAAAATTAAATAGCTTCAAATCAGCTTTAATTTACTGGCTGATATTTTTGACTCCGACACATTATTTCCAAAGCTTTCTTTATGCTTTTCTTCGTTTTGCCACAGCTGCAAGACCAAGCAAGCCACTACCAAACAACCAGACAGCAGCTGGTACAGGTACAGCAGATATAGTTCCTTCAAGATAAAGATTCATACCCTGAAAAGGGCCGTCAATAAGCTGTATACCTTTTACCAGATCATTATCACCGTCTAACGCAATCAGTTCACCATTAGCTCCCAGCTGAGACAGCTGAGTAAAAGTACTTATGGTTAAGCCATTAGAGTTTGTCCATAAAAAGTCGCCTGATATTGAAATAGTAGTATCTGGATTCACAACATAAGACAGATTAGTCATAGACCAGTCCATTCCAACATTAAACAGATCATTATTGCCGATAATATCCCCGGCAACACCACCCGGGACATCAACCCAGGTAGCCAGGTTATTATCAATTTCACCAGCCAGGGCATTACAGCTTGTACACTGTGTATTTTCAACTGGGGTGCCAAATTGATCCAGCATATACAATGAACCAGTAAACAGTGTAGTTGATGCTGCACTTGCATAAGTAGAAGCCAACATTAAAAGAGGTAGCACTATTTTTTTAATCATCATTTAGTCCTTTTAAGTAAGATTGCTATATTTTGTCGCTTTAATAAAACAGCTTAAGCAGCCTTAGAGACTGCAAGAAATATTCCACAAAAATAAAAATGATATTAATCAACAGGATAGAAAATGATTAAAAAAAAGAGTGGTATATGTGTAAAAGAATCAGACAGAATTTTCTAACAATTAAAAAAGTTTTTACTCTGACCCCAAACTTATAGCTTTAACGGTTATCGTCATTCCCGCATGCTTCTGGCGGGAATCCACTTATTTTAAAAACGCTGGATCCCGGCCTAAAAGCATACCGGGATGACATTAATTGCTAATTATTATTTTCCTGAATCTTGCGGCTCTTTTATCCCGTCTCAGGAACAGCCTGAAATCAGTAAGGGATGAATGGATAAGGGCTGCGGATGTCTGAGCCTGCTTTTTGGCGAGTTCCGCAGACCCCATTCAGCACTTGCTGATTTCAGGGAACCCGCAGGGCTGTGGATGCCAGGGCGGCGTTTTCTTGCTTACTTCTTTGCCGCTGTTGGCAAAGAAGTAGGTCGCCAACAGGCGAAACCACAAAACCAAACCTTGCCAAACCGCATCAGCAAACACCAACACAAAAACTCACCCCATCCGCTGCCGCCCACTAAACGCATGAGCCAAAGTCCCCCCATCAATATATTCCAGCTCCCCACCCAGAGGAATCCCATGGGCCAGTCGACTCGCCTGCACACCATATTCCCCGGCCATTTTCGAAATATAATGGGCTGTGGTTTCACCCTCAACGGTAGGATTGGTGGCAAGAATAATTTCCTTAACTTCTCCCTGCTGCAAACGAGCCTCCAATAGATCCAGCCCCAGTTCCTTCGGGCCTATACCATCTAAAGGCGACAAATGCCCCATCAGCACAAAATACAAGCCCTTAAAACCGATCGCCTGATCCAGCGCCATGACATCTGCCGGTGTTTCCACCACGCACAATAAGCTCCTGTCCTTGGCAGGGTCGGCACAGTGCTGGCACAGCTCATCTTCCGACAGGGTGCGGCACTGGCTGCAATGACCAATGTGCTCCATGGCTTCTTTCATGACCAGCGACAGTTTGGCCGCTCCCTGACGATCCCGCTCCAGCAAATGAAAGGCCATACGCTGGGCGGATTTAGGCCCGACCCCGGGCAGGCAGCGCAGGGCATCAATGAGTTGTGATAGCAGAGGTGAATGACTCATTAAAAAGGCAGTTTTAATCCACCGGGCAGATTCAGGCCAGCGGTTACGCCGGACATTTTTTCCTGTGACTGCTGCTCGATACGGCGCACCGCATCATTCACCGCTGCCGCCAGCAGGTCTTCAATCATTTCCTTATCGTCTTCCATCAGGCTGTCATCCAGAGACACCCGACGCACTTCATGGCGACCATTCATGGTAACTTTTACCATGCCACCACCGGCTACGCCCTCGACTTCCATATTGGCGATTTCTTCCTGCGCTTTCTGCATATCTTCCTGCATCTTCTGCGCCTGTTTCATCATATTGGCCATGCCACCTTTCATAATGATTCCTCTTGTCTGTTGTTTGTTAAACGCTCACAGTTGTGAACTAATCAATCGGTCTTACGGAGTTAGGGACTATCTGTGCATTAAAGTTTTCTTTTAATGCCTGCACCACCGGGTCCTGCTCAATCAGCTGTTCAGCCAATTGCTGTTTTTCCGCTTCATTTTTAGCCTGTGTCTGGGCCGGGGTTTCCTTATCGGATGTACCCAGACTGATTTCCAGTTTGATTTTTTCATTTAAAAACTGGCTCAGAGCATCCTGTAATTTAGCCTGCAAATTCGGTGTGAGCAGCTGGGCGTATTGCTGATCCAGAATCAGCGTCATCACCGGACCTTCGCGCTTTTGCAGCACACAGTTAACCGCCACCTGCTTCATCATGCCCTTGATGCCGGAGGCATCGATCAATCCGCGCCAGTCATTTTCAAAATGACTTAATGAAGCACTGGCTGGTGCTTGCGCGGGTGTAGGAGCAGATGCTGGTGACGCTGTGCTGGCGGGTGGTGGCTCTGCTGGCGCTGTAGTGACCGGAGCAGCTTGCATCACTGCCGCCGCCGGAGAAGCGGTTGTAGTCTGTGGGGCGGGTGCAGTTTGTACAGGCGCGGCAGGTGTCACCGATGCTTTACTGCCCGCCGGTTTAAATGCCAGCATACGCAATAAGGCCATTTCAAAACCAATACGGGGGTCAGGGGCCAGTGGCAGGTCTTTACGCCCCATTAAGCCAATCTGATAAAACAGCTGCACATCTTCCGGGGATATTTGCTGCGCCAGCTGTTGCAGGGTTTCCCGCTCCACCAGATTGTCATCCACCGCATCCGGGCTGAACTGGGCCAGGGCAATTTGATGAAGCAATGCCAGTAAATCAGCCAGGGCATTTTGAAAATCCGGTGTCATTTCCGCCAGGGCGTGAATTTCTGTCATCAGCGCCTGGGCATCGGATGCCATCAGGGCTTTTAAAATCCCCAACACCCGGTCACGGGACACGCCGCCCAGCATGGCCTGCACTTCATCCCGGTTAAGTTTCCCGGCACCAAAGGCAATGGCCTGATCCAGCAGACTGAGGGCATCCCGCATGGAACCATCCGCCCCGTGAGCCAGCAACTTGATGGCATGGGCATCAAATTCAATCTGTTCCTGTTGCAGAATATATTGCAGATGCTGCTCAATCAGCGGCAATGGCATACGCTTGAGATTAAACTGCAAGCAGCGGGATAAAATAGTCACCGGCAACTTTTGCGGATCGGTGGTTGCCAGCAGGAATTTTACATGGGGCGGCGGCTCTTCCAGGGTTTTCAACAACGCATTGAAACTGTGGCTGGAGAGCATGTGCACCTCGTCTATCAGGTACACCTTATAGCGACCGCGGGTGGGCGCATATTGCACATTCTCCAGCAGCTCCCGGGTGTCTTCCACCTTGGTGCGGGATGCCGCATCCACTTCAATCAGATCAATAAAACGGCCTTCGGCAATTTCCGTACAGGCGGAACACACCCCGCAGGGTTGTGATGTCACCCCTTTTTCACAGTTCAGGGACTTGGCAAAAATCCGCGCCACGGTGGTTTTACCCACACCCCGGGTGCCGGTAAATAAATAGGCGTGGTGCAGGCGGTCCTCATCCAGGGCATTAATCAATGCCCGTAGAACATGGTCCTGCCCCACCATTTCGGTGAAATTTGCCGGCCGCCATTTGCGTGCCAGTACCTGATAGCTCATGTGATTTTCTGATCCGGGAAAAGACGGCAGTTTAGCATGTGAATGGGGAGTTTATACAGCATGTGTGACATAGGGAAGGCTGATTTTTAAAGCTTTGACGCGAAGGCGCAAAGGGCGCGAAGTGTTTATATGCTAAAGGCCGGAGACGATGCATCTGTCGGCTTGAGAAGCACAAACCGATCTACATGATGCTTTTTTAAGGAAGCTGAAGTCTTTTCCTTTAAAGCCTTTGTGTTCTCCGCGTCTTTGCGACAAAGCTTATGCTTTTAAATAAAGGAGGCGACCCGTACAAGCTACACCCCGGCGCCCGATGTCACTGCTACCGTTGCTTCCTTCCGGACCTGGCGGAGTTCACAGCTAATCGTCGCGAGGGAACCCATACGAGCCACCATAACTCGGTTGTGAAGATTTTCACGAGGCGGGGATTATCCGGCCTTGGGGGGTAAGTTGCAAGCAATTAAGTCAAATGCCTTTAGCTCCATACCTTAATGGCTAACAATATTTCCGTGCTTCAGATAAGCCCCCCCTTTGAAAAGGGGGAATGAGGGGGATTTAAAAACTTTCAGCTTTGAAATTCAGTATTTTAACTTGAACAATTTCAAATCTCCCCCGACCCCTCTTTGCTAAAGAGGGGAGCAAACACTGTTGAATTTTATGTGTTAGCTTGCTGGCATTGATTCTCGGCCATATAAATCCCGGTGACTAAAAACTTTAGCCGCCAGGACTTACTTAACCTTGTTAATCACAATGCTGATACTGGACGTTTTCTGCACATCAACCGGTGACTGCTCACCATAAAAATCACCCGGCGATAATCCCGGCCGCCCCGACTTTGAAATCACCGCAGAAATTTTCACCTGCTTGAAACTGGACAGCTTCATATTGGGCATCATCGCCATGGCATCACTCAGGGTAAGCTGCAAGGGCAGTGCAGCAACGGTTTGTTTAACCGCTGCCAGTGGCATAGGCGGCCCCTGCAATGCTTTAGCAAAAATAAATACCGTATCAGTCGGTGATACTTTATCTTTTAATGCATCATCCAGGGATACACTCACCTGAATACTGGCACCGGCTGATGCTTTCTGTGCCGGTTTAATCTGTTTTTTCAGCTCGGCAACTTCATCCCCGTTCAGTTTCTGCTCGGCTTTTTTAATCATGCCACGCAGCTCGGTTTGTGCGCCGATATTCTGGTTCAACATGGGGTCGAGTTTATACCAGTAGCTCAGCGCCTGTTTGATATCACCATTCAAACTGGCCGCCGTGCCCGCCAGCCATAATGCCTGCGGGTGTTCAGGATCAAGGCTTAAGGATTTGTGAATGAGCTCTACCGCCTCCGGGGTAAACTGGCCACCGTCACGCATTATCATGGTGTCCGCATAACGCAGTAATAAATCAGCGTCTTCACCGGCCAGCTCGATGGTTTTTTTATAGGCATCCGCTGCTTCACCATAACGCTCAAGAGCCGCATAACTGCGTGCCAGCATAAACCAGCCCTGGGGGTTTTCAGGCTGGGCTTCAAGACGGGCACGCAATTTATTAACCGCTTCCTCCATGGTCATTTGCGGGCCGCCAGGTGCGCCAATTTTTTTATCTGCCAGACGGCCGCTTCCCGCTTCAATGCTCTGATAATTGCCCAGCTGAAGATAAATTAAAACAGCGGCTATCGGTACAATGGCAATCAGAAAAATGGCCGTCATTTTTGAAGGCCGGGCCGTATTCTGTGACGATTTTTTCTGCTCGGAAATGGACAGATCCAGCGCCAGATTTTTTTCCAGCTCTTCAATGGCCTTGTCAAAAACATCCTGAGAAATTCTGTCGTTTTCCAGATCCTGTTTTAATTCGGCCATGCGCTCTTTGGCAATACGAATATTCTGTTCGTCAAAACTTTCGTCCTGCTCAATATCAATATCCGGCTTCTTTAATAATGGTGGCACAATAAATAACAGCGCCAGTAAAACCAGTACACTTACACTAACAACAAATTCCAACATAAAATTTTCTCTGTTTTATTTTCGACTGGATAATTTAAAAATCAGTCATCCAGTAAATGATGTGCTTTTTCCTGCGCCTGTTGTGACACTTCTGCTGTGTCTTTTTTCTGTTTACGCATAAACATAAACACAACAATAATGGCCAGCACCAGTAGTACCAGCGGGCCAAACCATAGCAGGTAGGTAGTGGATTTAACCGGTGGTTTATACATCACAAAATCACCGTAACGGGCCACCATATAGTCCACAATTTCCTTGCGGCTGGAGCCTTTATTGAGCATTTCATAAACCTGATGGCGTAGATCCTGGGCCAGCTCCGCATTGGAATCGGCCAGATTCTGATTCTGACAAACCAGACAACGCAGCTCCTGCACCAGTTGCAAATAATCTTTTTCCATTTGCGGGTTGGCAAATTCCAGAGACTCAATTTTGGCTGATGCGCTCGTCATAAAAAGCAGCATTAAAAAAACTGCCAATAGGTGGGAACAATATTTCATTAGCCAGCCTCACCGTTTAACTGTTGCACCAGCGGCAATATTTTCTGTTGCCATGCCTGGGGCGTAATCGGACCAATATGCTTGTAACGAATAATGCCTTTTTTATCGATAATAAAAGTTTCCGGCGCACCATAAACACCATAATCAATCGCCACCCGGCCATCGGCATCAACCGCAACTGTTTTATATGGATTACCCAGCTGTTGCAGCCAGCGAATGGCCAGCGCTGATTCATCTTTATAATTTAACCCGATAATTGGCACGACATTCTGCCGTGAAATTTCTACCAGCATTTGATGCTCGGCCCGGCAGGCAACACACCAGGTTGCCCACACATTTAGTAACCATACCTGGCCTTTATAATCTTCCGGCTGAATCTTTATTTCAGCATTCTGCAAGGATGGCAAACTAAATGCCGGCGCCGGCTTATTGATAAAAGGCGAAGGAATTTCTTTAGGGTCGAGGGTTAAACCTATGCCCAGAAAAACCACCAGCACAATAAAACCTAAAGGAACTAAAAAACGCGCCATTATGCTGCTCCTGCTGCGGCAACGGCAGCCTTCTCAGATTTAAGCTTTACACTCTGACGATAACGCCGGTCGGTAACCGCCAGCAATCCACCCAGCGCCATAAAGATGGTGCCCAGCCAGATCCAGCGAATAAACGGCTTGTGATACAGACGCACACTCCAGGCCCCTTTACCATCTAAAGGCTCACCCAGTGACACATATAAATCCCGCCACAGGCCTGCATCTATGCCCGCTTCGGTCATGGGCATACCACCCGCATTATAGCTACGCTTCTGGCTATATAAATCGGCTACCTGTTTGCCATCTTTAAAGGCCATAA
>JALTRC010000468.1 GCA_026998145.1 Gammaproteobacteria bacterium | reverse complement strand
ATGATGCCTTAATAATGCAACATACAAAAAAATGGAATAGACCGGCGATATTGCATGATGGTTAAAAGTCTACAGAAAAAATAAACCCCAGCATAAAAAATGTTGGGGTTTATCAGCAGTCTGAGCCGCACGATTGTGCGGCTTTTGGTTTAGCTGAGCGGTATTTTTACTCGCCAGATGAAGCCAGCTTTTTGGTTTCCTCATCACTTTCAAACACCATATAGGGTTTGGAATCACCATCGATCACCGCTTCATCAATTACCACCTTGGTAACATTTTCCATTGATGGCAGGTCATACATGGTTTCCAGCAGAGTATTCTCCAGAATGGTTCTCAGACCACGGGCACCGGTTTTGCGCTCCATGGCTTTACGGGCCACGGCCACCAGGGCATCCTCACGGAATTCCAGCTCACAGTCTTCCATCTCGAACATTTTATGGTATTGCTTGGTTAAGGCATTCTTAGGCTGAGTGAGAATAGTCACCAGCGCCTCTTCATCCAGCTCCATCAGCGTTGCCACTACGGGCAGACGGCCAACAAATTCAGGTATCAGGCCATAACGAATCAGATCATCCGACTCCAGCTCCAGTAACAGCTCACCGGTTGATTTGGTCTCTTCTTCACCGCGCACTTCCGCGCCAAAACCAATACCGCTCTTTTCAGAACGATCGCGAATTACCTGATCCAGGCCGGCAAAAGCGCCACCACAGATAAACAGAATATTGGAGGTATCCACCTGCAGGAATTCCTGCTGGGGATGTTTGCGACCACCCTGCGGAGGCACTGAAGCCACCGTACCTTCAATCAGCTTCAACAGAGCCTGCTGAACACCTTCGCCGGACACATCACGGGTAATAGAAGGGTTATCGGATTTGCGGGAAATTTTATCGATTTCATCGATATAGACGATGCCTGTCTGCGCCTTATCCACATCATAGTCACATTTCTGTAACAGCTTCTGGATAATATTTTCCACATCTTCACCCACATAACCGGCTTCGGTCAGGGTGGTGGCATCTGCAATGGTAAAAGGCACATCCAGCAGGCGCGCCAGTGTTTGTGCCAGCAGGGTTTTACCGGAACCGGTAGGCCCTATCAGCATAATATTACTTTTGGATAGCTCAACGCCGTCTTTTTTATGTTTAACTTCAAGACGTTTGTAGTGATTGTAAACCGCAACGGACAGAACCTTTTTCGCCTGATCCTGGCCAATAACATATTCGTCCAGGGTGGCTTTAATTTCCTGCGGCTTAGGCAGCTTGCTAACAGATGATGCAGCCTGTTCCTGCATTTCTTCACGGATAATGTCATTGCATAGCTCAACACATTCATCGCAAACAAATACTGACGGCCCTGCAATCAGTTTTTTAACTTCATGCTGACTTTTGCCGCAAAACGAGCAATACAACAGCTTACCTGAATCATCATTTTGTATATCGTCACTCATGACGTTTCCTCTTTCATACTCCAGAGCCCTGTCTGGTCTGCCTGCGAGCTGAACCCAACTCACTACGGCTTTATATATATGCCCACTGAAGATAGTTCAATAATTGTAAAAATGCCGCGCCATTTATAGCAGCCTGCTAACTATCTCAAATTTTCAGGAGACTCTTGGCCTATCATACACCGATAAATATGTGCATAAAACAACAACTAAGGTGTTGTTTTTATTCTTTTTTCCCGCCGCGAGTATCCAGCACCTGATCAATCAGGCCATATTCTGCTGCCTCAGCGGCGCTCATAAAGTTGTCACGCTCGGTATCTTCAGCAATTTTATCAATGGTCTGGCCCGTATGATCCGCCAGAATACCGTTCAGGCGTTCACGCATATTCAGAATCTCACGGGCATGAATATCAATGTCCGTTGCCTGCCCCTGGAAACCGCCCAGCGGCTGATGAATCATCACCCGGGAATGGGGCAGACAGAAACGCTTGCCTGCTGCGCCGCCGGCTAATAGCAAGGACCCCATGCTGGCCGCCTGACCAATGCATAAGGTTGAAACATCCGGCTTGATAAACTGCATGGTGTCATAAATCGCCATACCGGATGTCACCACACCACCGGGTGAATTGATATAAATGGAAATATCCTTGTCCGGATTTTCGGATTCCAGGAACAGCAGCTGGGCCACAATAATATTGGCCATGTGGTCTTCAATAGGACCCACGATAAAAATAATACGTTCTTTTAACAGGCGAGAATAAATATCATAAGCCCGTTCACCGCGAGAACTCTGTTCAACCACCATCGGTACATGGTGTAGTGCCTGGGCGTCTAAAGCCCCTTTATTATCAAAATACATAATGCTCTCCGGTGAATAATCTGGTTCACAGCCAGTTATAAAAATAAGTAATAGATAATTGTATGGCCTGATTCGATTAATACAAGCTTTCAGGCATAAAAAAAGCAGACAGTAACTGCCTGCTTTTTTATTCTATGATGAAGATTATTTATGACTGTGCATTTTCAGGCTTCATAATGTCAGCAAATTTTTCTGTTACATCGGTTACTTTTGCCTGATCCACAATCCAGTCAACCATCATATCTTCCAGCACCAGACCTTCGATACCGGAAGTCAGCTGAGGATTATTCTGATAATGATTAATCACTTCCTGTGGATCTTCGTAAGTGGCCGCAATATCTTCGATCTTGGCTTTAACACGATCCGCATCCGGCTTGATTTCAGCCTTTTTGATGACTTCAGCCACAATCAGCCCCAGACTCACGCGCTTTTTAGCCTGTGGCTCAAAAAGCTCTTTCGGCAGGCTCATGCCACCCTGTAGCTGACCGGCTTCCGACATCTGCTTTTGCAGCACTTCACATTCTTCGTCTACCAACGATGCAGGCACATCAATGGGATGGGCTTCCAGCAAGGCATCCATCACATTGTTTTTCAGCACGGATTGCAGCTTGTTACGCAGCTCCCGTTCCATATTCTCACGAATATCCTTGCGCAGCTGTTCAACATCACCGCTTTCAATACCAAATGATTTGGCAAATTCTTCGTCGACTTCCGGCATTTTAGGCTCGGCAACAGAAATCACTCTGGTTTCAAATTTGGCTGGCTTACCTTTTAATGAATCCACATGATAATCATCCGGGAAAGTCACTTCAAAAGAGAACTCATCGCCAGCCGATTTACCCACCAGAGCTTCTTCAAAA
>JALTRC010000467.1 GCA_026998145.1 Gammaproteobacteria bacterium | reverse complement strand
AAGGTGATGGGCATGATCAAGCCCAAATTACAGGGTCGCGCAGATATGGGCGCGGTTAGCGGCAAAATTAAGTCTCGCCTGAACGCAGCTTAAAGCCGAACGACTCACGGGCTTATCCGGCAAACCGGTAAGCCCGCCCCCCGATGAACGATAGACTGTGCAGTAAACAGTCGTTCATCGGGGTTCATCGCCGCTCATAACGCACCCAATCAACAACGCTGGCCCGGCCACACCCACAAGCAGATCCACAATGAGCACACTTAAAAACGACCGTTTTCTCCGCGCCCTGTTAAAACAGCCGGTTGACCGCACCCCCATCTGGATTATGCGCCAGGCTGGACGCTACCTCCCTGAGTACCGCGCCACCCGCGAAAAAGCCGGTGATTTTATGAGCCTGTGCATGAATCCGGAGCTGGCCTGCGAGGTTACATTGCAGCCACTGGATCGATTTGATCTGGATGCGGCCATCCTGTTTTCCGATATTCTCACCATTCCTGAGGCCATGGGACTGGGCCTGTATTTTGAAGAAGGGGAAGGCCCTAAATTCAAATCCCCCATCCGCACGGCGGCCGATATTAAAAACCTGCCTGTTCCCGACCCGGAAGGGGAGCTGAAATATGTGATGGATGCGGTGCGCACCATTAAGCGTGAACTCAATGGCCGCGTTCCCCTGATCGGTTTTTCCGGTAGCCCCTGGACCCTGGCCACCTATATGATTGAGGGTGGCAGCAGCAAAAATTTCAGCCAATCCAAACGCATGTTATTTGATGAGCCTGAACTGGCTCACCAGCTACTGGGCAAGATTGCCGAATCGGTAACCAGCTATCTGAATGCCCAGATTGCAGCGGGCGCACAGGCGGTGATGATTTTTGATACCTGGGGAGGCAATCTTAACCCGGCTATGTATCAGGAATTCTCCCTGCGCTATATGCGCGAGATTGTGGCCAAACTGAGCCGGGAAAACGACGGCCGCACTGTGCCGGTTATTTTATATACCAAGGGCGGCGGCCTGTGGCTGAATGATATGGCCGATACGGGATGTGATGCGCTGGGGCTGGACTGGAGCACCGATATTCACTGGGCGCGTCAGCTCGTAGGTGACCGGGTTGCCCTGCAGGGTAATATGGACCCCACCACCCTTTATGCATCCCCTGCCACTATTCGCGAAGAAGCAGCAAAGATTCTCGCCGCTTACGGAAAAGGCTCAGGCCATGTATTTAATCTGGGTCACGGCATCACGCCGGATATTGATCCTGAGCATGTGGCCGCACTGGTTAATGCGGTACATGAGCTCAGTGAGCCTTATCACCAATAATCAGCCCGGCCTGATGATTTGATTTCAATATCCGCCGAGCCGGTTTCCGGCCCGGCTTTTTAAAATAGCTGCTCCGGCATCACATCCTGACCATCATTGTTTTCCAGCCCTGCGCCCGGCCGGCTTACCTTGGGTGCACGCTCTGTACGAAAAATCTCAAAGATAGCATTCTTATCACCCGGCGCTGCCAGCTCGCCGGTTTCTGGATTGATTTTTACGGTTACCAGCCCGTCCGGGCGCTCCATCATTAATTCCGGCACCCCTTGCAGGGCGGTACGCATATATTCTATCCACATGGGCAGAGCCGCTTTTGAGCCGGTTTCATAATTACCCAGCGAGCGCTGCTGCTGGTCAAATCCCACCCATACAGTGGTCACCAGCGAACGGTTAAAGCCATTAAACCAGGCATCTTTCTGATCGTTAGTGGTACCGGTTTTACCATGCAGATCATGACGCCCAAGTGCCCGGGCACGACGACCTGTTCCCCGCTTGATCACATCCTGCAAAATACTATCCATAATATAAATCACCCGTTCATCCACCGTTCGCTCGGCCTGTGTGGGCAATTTATCCGCCAACGCCTCGTCCTTAACGGATACCGGCCGGTTCAATTCAGCCGCATCAAGCGGTTCTGCCGCCTGATCCAGCTGATTAACTTCAACACTTCGCGGCTGCGCCGACTGGGCCGCCTGCAACTGGGCCGCCGATACCTGAATACCCCTTTCTTTTAATACACAGCTCACACAGGCGACGGCAGGGTCTGCTTCAAATAACACCTTGCCGTTTAAATCCTCAATGCGTCGAATGAAATACGGCTTGATTTTATAGCCCCCATTGGCAAAAACCGCATAGCCTCTGGATAGATTCAGCGGACTCAACTCGCCACTACCCAGCGCCAGAGATAAATCATGGGGCAGCTCATTGGGCACAAAGCCAAACCGGCTGGCAAACTGGGTGGCATAACGAATACCGATGGAACGCAATATGCGAATGGATACCAGATTACGGGATTTAACCAGTGCCTCCCTTAACCGGGTTGGCCCATAAAACTTGCCGCTATAATTCTCCGGCCGCCAGGTACCTTCCAGCGCCGGATCATGAAACACCACTGGCGCATCATTAATAATGCTGGCAGCCGTATACTGCCTGGCCAGCGCTGCCGAATAAATAAACGGCTTAAAGCTGGAACCGGCCTGCCGACGCGCCTGAATAGCGCGGTTAAACTTGCTCTGGCGAAAAGAGAAGCCCCCCACCAGCGCCTGAATAGCCCCATCATTTGGCACAATGGATGTCAGCGCACCCTGCACTTCCGGCACCTGCCCCAGCTGCCAGCGGCCCTGTAGGTTCTTATAAATGCGCACCACATCGCCGGGTGCCAGCACGTCGGAGGCCAGCTGCGGTGCCGACCCCTGCCGGTTTACATCAATATAGGGTTTAGCCCAGGACATTGCCTCCCAGTCCAGACCAATCAAACGGCCGCCGCGCAAGTACACCCGTGCCTCCTTTTCACCAACAGCAACAACCAGTGCCGGCAGCAGATTTCCATAGGCTCGCATACCTTTTAGCGCCTCATCCCATTGCTGCTGAGCAATTTCTTCCGGCCAGTCCTGCATTTCGGTTTTCTTTTCCGGGCCCCGGTAGCCGTGGCGCTGATCATAATTTAACAGGGCATGCTGCACACTGGCATTGGCCGCCTCCTGGCGCCGCTTGTTGATCGTGGTAAAAACCTTCAGCCCACGGTTATAGGCCTCTTCGCCAAACTGACGGGAAATTTCCGCTCGCACCATTTCCGCCACATAAGCGGCATCCACTTCCACCGGCGAATCATGCAAACCTGCCGTTGTCGGCTGAGCTTTGGCCCA
>JALTRC010000466.1 GCA_026998145.1 Gammaproteobacteria bacterium | reverse complement strand
CCTAGTTTTCATACAGCAATATACTACTGTAGGCAATTTAATCCTGTTACTTTGCCCATGATGGCAACGATTTTTTACTTAGCTTATTAATTAGCTGAGACATAAAACCCGGCTTAACATCCAGACTCCCATAATCTCTATCACGGGTATAAGCTTTATTTAGAACCGTGCCAATGACTTCATTATTCTGAAGCATTTCAAATGCCTGGCGAAGCTCCTGCTCCTGTGTTTTGCCTTCTTCTACAACAACCAGTGAGGCATCAACAGCTGGAATAAAGGCAAGAGCATCAGAGCTTTCCAGCAGGGGGGGTAAATCAAACAGAACGATCCTCGATGGATAGCGTGTTTTCAACTCTTCAACCAACTGGTTCATTTTAGGCGAGCTAAGCATCTCGGATGAGTTACTCATAGCATGACCCGCTGGCAGCACTACAAAACGGGGAACACCTTCAGGGTGAATCAATATATCGCCTAGCGGGACGTCTTTAGTTAAATAGTCACTTAGCCCATATTCTGCATGAATATTAAAATAATTCTGAATACGTGGAGTCCGTAAATTAGTATCCACCAGCAACACTGTGTTATCAACTTCTCTGGCAAGGCTAATCGCCAGATTGATTGCGGTTAGGGTTTTACCCGCGCCATTTCCAGGGCTTGTTATCGCCAGTGTATTCCAGTTCTTTTCATTTAGCCGCTGTAAAATTTGTGTTCTTAATAAACGATAGGCATCGGAAATACTATTTTGCTGATCAACAATAATTCTTTTTTCCCGTAGTTCACGTATCGGCATTTCAACTGAACGTGTTTTTGTGTATTGAATATTCTGTTCTGCGATACTCTTGTGCTTATTTTTTACAGCAGACGAAGATACAGCAATACCCGCATTCTTCTGTCTTTCCTTTCTGGCCAACTCTAGGGCCTGTTTAATACGTTCCATATTTAGCCTCTTTCTAATGACTTACATACCAATAACATTTTCAGCTTTTCTAACCCCTCTGAACCAGAGCACATCCAGCGGCGTCCAGAAAAAATGAACCAGCAATACAACAGAAATAATACCTATAACAATACTTCCAATAACCAGGCGCGTGGCTCGCTGTTTTCTTACCAGATCCTGTGTATTGTATATAACAGGAATAACAGCCAGTGGCGCAGCTGTTAGCATTTTAGTTATACCGTTCACACCTCGCACAGATGAATCCAGCCCCTCCTGTAAAACAGCCAGCCCCAGGCCACTGGCAATAGCAAAAATAAGCGACAAAAAGACAATGGCAATACGATTAGGCTTAACCGGCTCTTCTGGATATTGTGCCGGGTCAATTAAAACAAATGACTCACCCTTACTTTCCTTTTCCAGCTCCTGCCCAATTTCGGCTTCCATTTGTCGAGCCTTCATATCCTGATAACGGGCCAGTGCATTATTACGTTCACGGCTGAGTATCTGATATTCTTTTTCAACCTGTGGTGCCTTGGCTACCCGCTCTTCTATTTCCTGTATTTTTTGTTTGAGCTCCGCTTTGCGCTCCACTATAGAATCAATATCTGAATTAACAGTTTGCAGTTGTGTTTGCACAGAAATATAAGCCGGGTTGTCCGGTTGCATTTCCATCACCTTTTGCTCAGGAAGTTTTTCTGCCTGCTTAAGTTCCTTTTCCAGCTTATTAACCAGTTTTTTCAGTTTAATGACATCGGGATGGTCGGCACCGTATTTTTTCTTTGCAGCCCCAAGCTCTGATCGTTTTGACGATAACAGCTTGGCTTTTTCTGCAAGATCATCACCGGCTCCCACCTGTTTTTTCAGGCCTTCAATTTCACGTTTAACTTTAATAACATCAGGATGCTCATCTGAGTATTTGGCTGTCAGGCTGGCATATTCCGATTCCAGTGCCTTTAATCTTGAGGCCGGATCAAGAATGCTAACGCCCGTTGCTGAACGCATATTGGTTAAGGGATTGATTTGTGCAAGCTGACTTTCTAGATAAAACTTCCGCTCTTTTTTAGAGCGCAGCTCCGCTTCTACCTGGGACAGCTCGTTTTCAACTCGATTCATCATAGTGAGGTTCATGGTCGCCATTTCTGGCAATGAATCTGCGTGTTTATCCTTAAAATCAGCCAGCTTTGATTCTATTTCAGCTATCTTCTTAGAAAGCTTGTCTGTTTCATCAGTTAAAAACACATAGGTTTCCGAGGCTTTTTCTTTACGGGTTTTCAGGTTTTCTGCCAGAAATAAACTGGTTAACTCTCCGGCCACTTTTTGTGTTGAGGCTGGATTATCTCCTTCATACGACAGGGTAAATGCAATAGCAGCGGTTGTTGGGCGACCACTACGGGGATCAACTACATCAGCACTAATCATATTCAGGCCAATATCATCCCGCATTTCCTCTATCACTTCTTCTGTCGTTTTTCTTTTGCGCTCTTTTTCATACAAATTATATTTTTCAATAATTTGCATCAGATTATTACGGGTCATTACCCGCTGACTAATGGTTTGGATTCGCTGGGCAGCGTAGGATGTTACAGTAGAGCGAACCAGATCACTGGGAATATCCTGCTCCTTGATTAATATAGTGGCCGAAGAACGGTATGTGGGAGGCCATACCAGTGCCACAACAATACCAATTAAAAATACAATCAGCATAGTGGTAATCATAGACACTTTTCTGCGGCTTAATATAGCCAGATAGTCTTGCAGGGTTTTTTCTTGTTGTTCCATTTTAATTTTTCAATTTCTTTAGTATGTTGACATCAACCTGGGCCAGGCTGTGTATAAGTTAATTGATATTGTATTTGACCTGCGGTCAATGCCGTCCGAGAGGTACTGAGAATTAATATACTGATAACTAAAACGCAAACTCATGTCACGACTCAATTGATACCTTAAAGACATATTCAACAATTCTCTCTTCGAGTCTCGTGAAGTGTTACTTCCTTCTATCGTTAAGGACTTTGTTCCATTGGCTTGCATTGCAGCCGATATCCTCGTACTGAAATAATATTCGTAGTTAAACGAAATACGGTCCTGCTGCTGTGCGCCACTGACACTGGATGGAATAATGGTTCGGCTTAAATCAAGACCATATTTTGATAGCTCACTGCTGCTATTTAAACTGGCGCTCACAACATTGCCATCATTTTTTGTATCTATATCACCAAATACCGGATTCAATAAACACGAACCATCA
>JALTRC010000465.1 GCA_026998145.1 Gammaproteobacteria bacterium | reverse complement strand
CGGTTACGCTGTAGATTTTTTTCCTGCATTATCATTACAGCGACTCACAGGCTTCCGGTAAGCGGGGGCCAACCACAGGATAACGCCAGCATTGCCCGGACAATGCGCGGGCCAGCCCAAGAGCGCCCAGCAAAACGAATGAGGCATGTACAAGCGTAAAATACAGAATAATAATCACCCATATGTATGCAGCCGAGTAGCCACCCAGTAATAAGATCAGGCCATTAATTACCAGCAACAGAAAACCGCCCCACAGGCTGGCAACCAGGGTTTGTGATAGATGAGCTTTGGCCAGAGGCGGCGCCTGCCTGGCGGTTTTTAAATACAGCAGTAACAGCAACACAAAACCCACGCCCGGCAGGAGCAGTAAGTTCAACAGATAAAGGGATTCTGCCGCCACTGCCAGGCCAAAACCTGGCACCGCCTGCTGATTATCAGCCGAGGTTGGCATGAACAGCCTCACGCAGGGCTTCTATGGTATCGGCATCATCACTGAGTGGTTCGATAAGCGCTGCCTGACAGGCCTCTTTTAAATCAAAACCACTTTTTACCAGCCGCGCTGTATACACCAGCAAACGGGTGGATGCGGCCTCTTCCAGATCGTGATCTTTCAGACGCCTTAATACATTGGCCAGCTTCACCAGCTTTTGCGCCAGCTCACGATCCACACCGGTTTCCCCCATGACAATTTCCGTTTCCAGAGAAGGATCAGGAAAATCAAAGCTCATGGCTAAAAAACGCTGACGGGTTGAGGGCTTAAGATTTTTTAACAGATTCTGATAGCCGGGGTTATAGGACACCACCAGCATAAACTCTTTGGGGGCATGTAAAATTTCACCACTGCGTTCCAGTGGCAATACCCGGCGATTATCGGTTAAGGGATGCAATACCACGGTGGTATCCTTACGGGCCTCCACCACTTCATCCAGATAGCAGATTGCCCCTTCCCGCACTGCCCGGGTTAAAGGGCCATCATTCCAGAAGGTGCCTTTATCACCAATCAGATAACGCCCTACCAGATCGGCAGCGGTTAAATCATCGTGACAGGAAACCGTATACAAAGGCCGGCCAAGACGGGCTGCCATGTGTTCAATAAAACGGGTTTTACCACAGCCGGTTGGGCCTTTGATCATCACCGGCAATTGCTGTTGCCAGGCATTTTCAAACAAAGCCACTTCATTGCCCTGTGGCTTGTAAAAAGGTGTTTCAGTGTCTTCTGCGGATTTTGTCGCGGTATTTAAATCCAGCATGAGGTTTCTCCTTAACTGAGAAAAAAAGCAATACTTATTAAACTGCCGGGAATCAGCAACCATAAGCTAATCACCCAGCGCCATAAACCTGTTACGGATTTCAGGCCCATAAAATAATCACCCACCATCTGCGCTTTAAATAAAGCAATGCCCAGCACCAGCATGGATAATGATAGCCCCTGCAAGCTGGACTGACCGGCAAGCCAGGTGGTAAGGGTTAAAGCCACCAGTAACAGATAAATAAAAGTGGCCGTTTTCACCGACAATGGCTGAGACTTTTTCATTAGCGCATCACATACACAAGGGGAAATAAAATCAGCCAGACCATATCCACCATGTGCCAGTAGCTGGCGCCGGTTTCTATACCCGTATGCTCCGTGTCACTGTAATCACCCTTACGGGTTTTAATCGCCAGCGCGATTAATATCACCATGCCTAAAATCACATGCATAAAATGAAAATAGGTTAGCGACAGATAAAACATATAAAAGGTGTTAGTGCTAAGGCTAACCCCCGCCGCCAGATGATGAGCATATTCATGACCTTTAACAAACAGAAATAGCAGCGCCATTAACACCGCCGCCCATAACCAGCGCTCGCATTGCTGGCGATGATTTAAGCGGATGGCCTGCACGGCTCTGACCACAAAATAACTGGAGGTCAGCAGGGTAATGGTATTGATTAAGGCCGAATCACGATCCAGCGTTTGCTGATACTGATTAAACAGCTCAACATGGCTCATGCGGGTAAAGGCATAGCTGGCAAAAAAAATGGCAAATACCGCCAGCTCCGCCAGGATAAATACCCAGATCGCCAGATCGCCGGGCGGGTATTGGTTCAGTTGGTTTGATTCTTCTGTCATGGGGGGACTTCTTTAATGTCATTAAATTAAAGTGCTCTGCCACACGCTAATTTAATGGCATTATCCGGTAGCAACAAAGCCTGCTGCTACCGGACAATATCCGGTTTTAATCCACCGTGTTTTCGGGATCCGCGTTACCAACAAAGAAGCTGGCAATGTAAACAAACAGACCGACAATAAAGACCAGCCCGGCCACTTCACGCATCCAGTAGAACATGGAGATTTTTTCCTGCACAACCATAAACGGCAGTGGGTCACTGGTATAACGCTGCAAATACACCTGCAATATACCGGCCCCTGTCAGGAACAGTGTGATAAAGACGATCGACACTGTCATCAACCAGAAAGACCACATTTCCAGGGTTTGGGAACGCTCACTATTGGCCGCATCACGCCCCCTGAGCATGGGCATCGCATAGGAGATCATGGTCAGTACAATCATCACATAAGCCCCATAGAACGCCATATGCCCGTGAGCCGCTGTAATCTGCGTGCCGTGAGTATAGAAGTTCACCGGTGCCAGTGTGTGCATAAAGCCCCATACACCTGCGCCCAGAAATGCCATTACCGCAGTACCCAGCGCCCATAAAACCGCCGCTTTATTGGGATGGTTACGACGACGGCGGTTTACCATATTGAAGGCAAATACTGTCATCATAAAGAACGGAATCGGTTCCATGGCTGAGAATATAGAACCCCACCATTGCCAGTACTTCGGTGTACCTATCCAGAAGTAATGGTGACCGGTACCGATAATACCGGTGATTAATGTCATGGCAATAATGATATACAGCCATTTTTCAATCACCTCACGGTCAACACCTGTGGTTTTGATTAATACAAAGGCCAGTATTGCACCAAGGATTAATTCCCACACGCCTTCTACCCACAGATGCACAACCCACCACCAGTAAAACTTGTCTTTTACCAGATTATCCGGGTTGTAGAACGAAAACAGGAAGAACACGGCCAAACCGGCCAGGCCTAATAACAGCACCAGACTGATGGCGGTTTTACGCCCCTTTAACACGGTCATGCCAATGTTATAAAGGAAGGCCAGTGCCACCACCACTATACCGA
>JALTRC010000464.1 GCA_026998145.1 Gammaproteobacteria bacterium | reverse complement strand
GATCCCGATAGGAGGCCGCACCCCGGCTGACCTGCAAATAAACCGACTGATCTTCCGATTCATTTTCTTCCAGCAGGGTTTGCATCACCTCAACCCATTGTTGCTGGGCCAGTGGATTTTTCAGCCGGATCGCATCCAGGCTGTTTTGCAGACGTTGCAAATGCTGGGGCAGCCGCAGCAGGCGACCACCATAAGCCGGTATCACTTCGTACACACCATCGCCGAATAAAAAGCCTCGATCCAGCACCGAAACTTTAGCCTGTTCAACCGGCAAATATTCACCGTTTAAATAAACAATTCCCATTACTGGAACCACTGCAATATATAGTCACGGGACTGCTGCCAGATGCTGCCTTTTTCAATATTCTGCAAGGCAATCAGCGGGCGACTCAATAACTCATCATCGTTATATACAATATGCAAGGTACCCAGTTGCTGACCTTTAGTTAATGGCGCTTCTATATTGGCATTAATATCCATTTTTGCATTCAGATATTTATACTGACCACGGGGAATGGTGATATATAAATCATCCGCCAGACCAATACTCACATCTTCTTTATTGCCCTTCCATACCCGCGTCGTTTTTAACGGCTCGGCGGCACCATAAAGTTTATTGCTTTCATAAAAACGGAAACCGTAACTTAGCAAGGCCTGGGAAATATTAGCGCGGGCCTTTTCACTTTTTGTTCCCAGTACAACAGAAATCAAACGCATATCACCACGTTTGGCCGATGCCACCAGACAATAACCGGCTGATTCCGTATGACCGGTTTTTAAACCATCGACACTTTTATCTCGCCACAGTAATTTATTTCGGTTGTACTGCCGGATACCGTTATAGGTAAATTCTTTCTGCTTATATAATTGATAGTGTTCAGGAAACTCGGTAATAATAGCCCGTGATAATGTGGCTATATCCCGGGCGGTGGTGCGGTGATCCTTGTGAGGCCAGCCGGTACTGTTGACAAAATGGCTGTTTTTCATACCCAGCGACTGGGCATACTGATTCATATAATCGGCAAATGTCGATTCCGTGCCGGCAATATGTTCAGCCAGTGCCACAGCTGCATCATTGCCTGATTGAATTATCAGCCCTTTCAGCAGAGTTTTAACCGGCACCTGCTTACCCACTTCCACAAACATTTTAGAGCCTTTCATGCGCCAGGCTTTTTTACTGATGGTGACTTCTTCATCCATGGTCAGGCGGCCAGACTCCAGCTCCTTGTACACCACATAGGCGGTCATTAATTTGGTAATACTGGCCGGCTCAATTTTTTTATCGATATTTTTTTCCGCCAGCACACGGCCGCTATTGGCATCAATCAATAAAAAACTTTTTGCTGCCAGTTTTGGTGGTGATGGTACAGGTGAGGGGGCCGCCTGCAATAAGAAACTTAAGGATGATAATAAAAGAGTCAGACTAATAAAAAAAACATTCATTTAATGGTTTTCCCGTTATGGTTTTACCGGACATTTAATCAACAACGACACGCGCTGTTTTCATACCCATGCCGCTCAGTTCATTTAAAATTTTATAGGCCAGATGCACATCAGGCACCGGCCCGATACGCACCCGATAGAGTTTTTTATGATTCACTTCTGCCACATTCACACGCACACTATTAAAATCCCGGCGACGTAATTCTCTGGCCATTTTTTCAGCAGCCGACTCTGTAGCCATCGCCGCCACCTGAATATGAATAGACCCTTTGCCATCTGGATGTGATGTTTTTGGCAGCACCACATCCGATGTATCCAGTGCCAGCTTACCCGTATCAATCACCCTGATTTCAACCGGCGCCGTGCCGGTGCCGGTAATGCCCAGTTTATGCGCCGCCGCATAGGACAGGTCAATAATTCGGCCTTCATGGAAAGGCCCGCGATCATTCACCTTAACGATAATACGCCGATCGTTTTTCAGATTATGCACTTCCACATAACTGGGCAATGGCAGGGTTTTATGGGCAGCCGTCATGGCGTACATATTATAAGGCTCGCCGCTTGAGGTTAAACGGCCATGAAATTTTGTGCCGTACCAGGAAGCATTGCCTTTTTGTACAAAGCCTTTAGCCGTTTTCATTACCCGATAGGTTTTACCCCTGACCGTATAACTGGGAGGATTACCATAACGACTCACCGGCTGATTACGGGGCACAGCATTTTTGATTTTATCGGCCTGCAGGGAAAAATCTGCCGGTGGCCCGTCAACGCTTGCACAGGCATTTAACAGTAGAACAACACTGACAAACAGAAATCTCAAAATCAAAAACCTTTTCGGTACTCAGTTTCGACTGCCTGCCCCAGCTGATATACCGCCATGGCATAAAGCGGGCTGTGATTATAACGGGTAATCACATAAAAATTATTTAAGGTCAGCCAGTATTCCTTGCCCATATTGCCGTCCAGCTCCAGCAGAGTAGCTTTCGCATTTTCATCCAGTGGCTTGAGGGGCCTAACACCCGCTTTCAGATAATCTTTAACCGGTGTGTCGGGGCGCATTTTTTTACTGGCCAGAGACTCCGCCTCTGCACTGACACTGGCACGACTGGCAATATCCTTACCCGGCTGCCAGCCATGACGTTTAAAATAATTGGCCACACTACCAATAACATCGGCCGTATTCGACCACAGGTCGCGCTTTTTATCCCCGTCAAAATCAACCGCATATTCCCGGAAACTGCTGGAAATAAATTGCGGCATTCCCATTGCACCCGCATAGGAACCTTTGAGTGTACGGGGGTCGGTTTTTTCTTCTCGCACCATGAGTAAAAAGTGTTCCAGCTCAGAGCGAAAAAATTTTCCTCTGGGAGGATAATCAAAACCCAGTGACACCAGCGCATCTAACACCGGGTAATTACCAATACGTTTGCCGTAAAAGGTTTCCACTCCCAGAATACCCACAATGATTTTTGCCGGCACGCCAAATTCCTGCTCGGCTCTGGCCAGCAGGTCTTTATTTTCACGCCAGAAGGCAACGCCCTGATTAATACGCTTGGAAGTTAAAAATATTTTACGGTATTGCTTCCAGTTCAAACGGCCTTCAGCCGGACGGGCAATAGCATCCAGGGCAGTTTTTTGTTGCTCAACATTTTCCAGCCACAGATTCAGCAAGCGCTCATCAAACTGGTGCTCTTTCACCATCTTCTGGATAAACTGCTTAACATCATCCCGCTGATTATAGGTTTGTGCCTGAGATA
>JALTRC010000463.1 GCA_026998145.1 Gammaproteobacteria bacterium | reverse complement strand
CTCCTATTCATGTATTAAGCTGTGCCATCTTTGTCGTGAGCAGCTGATTTGAAGGACTTTATTCTTTATAATGAGTCTGTCTTAGCTACAGGTTTACACTACCGTGTTTGGAAAATCCATATTCAAGAGCTATTCTGGTTTTATAAATTTATTTTCTCGGATTTCTGATCCATTTATGGTTGTGTTTGCGGCAATAGTCGCGTACGGAATACGATTCTCATTTTCTGATTTCGCTTTACCACAAAACTACCGTGCATTAATTCTATTTGCTGTTTTTTGTGTCGTTATTATTTTTCCTGTTTTTAATTTGTATGGTTCGTGGCGTGGACAAAGCCTACCTAAGCAGGCTAGAGCTATTATTATGGCCTGGTTTATGGTGATTTTGACGATGATTATTATTATGTTTGGTCTAAAAATATCGTCAGACTATTCTCGCCTCTGGCTGACCTGGTGGGTTATTTTAGGCTTGCTGTTCTTGCTGGGTTTTCGTTTATGTGTATATGGCTTTTTGCAATATCAGCGGAAGAAGGGCAGAAATTACAGGAGTGTGGTTATCGTAGGAGCTGGAGATTTGGGGAGGAAACTACTAAGCCATGCCGTTGATTCACCATGGACCGGGTATAAGGTTTCGGCTTTGTTTGATGATTATATTTCAGATTCTGGAACGGACGATTATCATATAGAGGGCGAGATAAATAAAGTAGCGCCATATCTTTCCAGGCATCAGATTGATGAGGTATGGATTGCCTTGCCATTGCGTGCGGAAGAGAAAGTAAAGGAACTACTGTATGCACTGCGGCATTACACAGTCAATATCAAAATGGTACCTGATATATTCGGTTTTTCATTACTGAATCATTCAATGACTGAAATTGCCGGGTTGCCTGCGGTTAATTTGTCAGATACGCCCATGGGAGGGGGGAATCGACTGGTTAAGGCTCTTGAGGATAAGGTTCTTGGCTTGCTGATTTTTATTTTAATTTCACCGCTTCTTTTGCTTATTTCAATGGGTATTAAAATCACTTCTCCTGGGCCTGTCCTGTTTAAACAAAAACGCCATGGTTGGGATGGTCAGGTTATTAATGTATATAAATTCAGAACCATGAAAATGCATACAGAAGAAAAGGGCAGGATAACTCAGGCAAGTAAAGGTGATGAACGAGTGACACCTTTTGGTTCTTTTTTACGGAGAACCAGCCTGGATGAGTTGCCCCAGTTTTACAATGTATTGCAGGGACGAATGTCTATTGTTGGTCCGAGGCCCCATGCAATTGAGCACAATGAGTTATATAAAGATCAGGTTGATCGTTATATGCTGCGACACATGGTTAAGCCTGGGATAACGGGTTGGGCTCAGATTAATGGTTTGCGAGGGGAAACGGATACTCTGGATAAAATGAGGAAAAGGGTTGAATATGATCTTTATTATATTGAGAACTGGTCTTTATGGTTTGATTTAAAGATTATATTTCTAACAATATTTAAGGGTTTTATTAATAAGAATGCATATTAAGATTGTTAGCGATTAGCCGATTTTTATTACTCATGAGAATAAAATTTTTTCCAGCTATTTACTGGAGAGAGTAATCAGGCTACAATTCGCAGCTCAAAATTTGGGGCTATAGCTCAGCTGGGAGAGCGCAACACTGGCAGTGTTGAGGTCAGCGGTTCGATCCCGCTTAGCTCCACCAATTTTTATCTCAGCCCTGTACCCGCACAGGGCTTTATTATGCGTCAAATCTGGACAAATCCCATATATCCGGTATCTTGCTATCTTCTGTAACAGATAGCGAATAAGTATGTCTGCCGCGATTGATCCAATAACAGAAACTAAAGTCTCGCAGCTGGCCTCTCAGGTAGCAGATGAGGCACGCCGACGTTTTGGCGATGGAATATCTGTGTACTGGTTTGGGTCCTGGATAAATGGTAATGCGGATCAGCGCTCTGATCTGGATATTGCCATTGATTCGCCCGATGGCATTCTTCCTTCTGCCTTTATTGATTTTATTGACTGGGTTGAATCACTGCCGACCCTGTATCAGTTTGATATTATCAATATGTCTGAAATTAGCGGTGACTTTAAAAAGAAGATTATTTCAACGGGGCGATTGATATGAGTGTTCATGTTTTATCCAGTTTTGAAATAGCATTGGCTCGTTTGCTGGAAGCACTTGAAGCCGAAGAGACGGCATTGAATCGTGATGCCGCCATTCAGCGTTTTGAGTTTAGCTATGAGCTGATGTGGAAGTCTTTAAAGCATAAATTAAAAGATTTGGGTATTGCTTGTATGTCACCAAAATCCTGTATGAAAGAGGCTTTTAAACAGGGCTGGATACAGGATGAAGCGCTTTGGCTGGCTATGTTGCATGATCGTAATTTAACCAATCATACTTACGATGAGGTATTGGCCCGGAAAGTTTATCGTAATCTGAGTACATATTATCAGGCAATGAGTGAAATACTGGGGAGCATAAAAGAATGAAAATTAGTGGTAGGCGGTGCCTGCTATATTGGATCCCGCTTAGTTCCACCAATTTTCAAAAATCAGGCTTTGCCTGATTTTTGCGTTTTACCGGGTGATAACGGGTGGCTGTCGCTCTTTTTGTGCCTTATTTTCATTCTGGATAACGTCTGCGCAGTTTCGCACAGGTCTTCCAGAGCCTGTAGCCGCTCTCTTATGGTCAGTTTGAGTGATTGCCTGATTATGGCTCGACGGCTGGCTATCCATGTGGCATTGTTCCAGCTCTGTTGAGATTTATTGCTCATTTTCTTCCTTTAATATGATTTGCAGGTGCTCTATATCATCCAGATCTTTTGCTCTGCCAGCTTCTTTTTTCATATTGATAAGAGTATGGATACTGACAATATTGAAGGTGATAGTTGATGTTAAGTCTGCTATTGCAGATGCCTGGTATTCTTTGTCAAAATCAAAGGGTTCTGTGACAAAAATATTTATTGTTGTTTCGGGCGATTGCGTAGATTGCAGGGAGAGTACCTGCATGTTTTTTGTTTTGATCCAGTCCATGCGTTTTTCTGCATTTGCAAAGTCATTTGCCGTGATAGGTATTAAAGGTTGATAGTCAAGTTGTTGCAGGCTTTTCATGGCGTTTTTTATGTTATTGCTATCAAGTTGTATGACTAGATCCAGATCGGCCGTCATGCGTTGGTAACCATATGAGTTTACTGCTATTCCACCTGCGACCAGATA
>JALTRC010000462.1 GCA_026998145.1 Gammaproteobacteria bacterium | reverse complement strand
TCGATTTTAAACCAGTCTTTTGTGCATAATATTTTCTCACCGGGCAATAAACCATCAACTAAAACATCATCACTCAAAGACTCCTGCCCCCAATAGCCTAACATTACATGTGGCCCTCTCACATATAACATGCCGGTCTGACCAGGTGATACCTGATTACCATTATCATCTAAAATAAAAACTTCAGTCCCCGGTATTGCCTTACCAACTGATGATGGTTTCTCATTTAATTTTTCAGGCTCAAGATAACAGACGCGCTTACATTCTGTAAGGCCATACATTTTAAATATAAGAGCATTCGGAAATATTTCATTTAAAGAGGCAATATATTCAGGCGGTAGAGATGCCGCTGTATTAGTGACTCGAGTTATAGATGGAAATGAAAGAGGATTCCTTGCATGCATAGAAAGCATCATTGAAAATATAGTTGGAACCGCAGGGAACACTGTAACTTTTTCATCGACAATCCGCTTGAATATTTGTGCGGGATAAGTAAATGACCTTTCAAGAACAAGGGTAGCGGTTAGCTGAACGCTCATCAATAACTGATAAAGTCCATAATCAAATGCAAGAGGCAAAACCAGAAGAATCCTATCCTGATCAGAAAGCCTTAAATATTCAATGAGGCTATTTAATGCAAACCCCATAGACAAATGTGTATGCATCACGCCTTTAGGATCCCCGGTGCTTCCCGATGTATATATTAATGCAGCAAGATCAATAGCCAAATTACTGATTACAGGCATTTTAGTATCTGATGACTTTATTACATCCTCAAACCCTTTGATTGAATCAGTATCAATATTTTTCATATCACCTGATGAAATAACAGACTTTAATGATTTTACATTTCCAATAACTTCTGAAAAAACAGTATGAAGATGCGCATCTGTAATTAAAATTGTTGTCGAACAATCATTTAATATATATTCAAGCTTGTCTTTTTTTGTTTGTGGATTTACAACAACAAAAACACCTCCAGCTAGCTGCGTTGCATATATTGAAACCACACAAGGCCAGGTATTATCCATATAGATCACACAACGATCACCTCGCTTAAACCCATCTTTAATCATTCCATTGGCAAGCCTTACAACTGAGTCGCGTAGTTGTGCATATGTATATGACTCTCCTTCAGCTACTATCGCAATCTTGTCAGGTGATTTTCTAGCTGACAAAAAAAGCCCTTCAATGAGTAGTCGTTGTGGTGTAATCTTTTCCATTTCCAACCTATCTATTTAGCTTTTTGACTTTACATACTTGACTACATTATCAACAGAGTCGAGATTTTCAGGCACCATTTCTTCATCTTCAACCTTCACATTAAATTTCTCTTCAATAAAAAATATTAATTCTAATATTCCTGTCGAGTCAATGATCCCCTTATCAAGAAATGAATCGCTATTATTTAAAGCACTTTGATCATCTGTAAAAAGATAATTCTCCAGAATAAAATTCCGTAATTGCGTTTCTAATTCCATAATTTCTCCAATTTATATATTAAGTTAATATCCAAATTTCTTTATAAACAAGTGATTTAATAGCTGTGTTGATAATATCGCCATAAAAGCCATGTTATCTTTATATCCTAAAGCCTTACCTGCTCTGATCTTTCTCATTAGAAGTGATACTTTTTTCTTATCAAAAATACCAGTATCATGAATTTCGCTCTCAGATAAAAGCTCATCAACATATTCAGGTGTTTGATTATGAAAAAAAGCAGGTATATCAGGGGCTCTATATGGTTGTTTATGCCGGTTGATGATTTCATCTGGAACGTATCGCTTCATGGATTTTTTTAGCAGATACTTTTCATTCAACACTTTCATTTTTAAATTAGGATGTAACTGGTTAGCAAACTCAATCACATTGTGATCTAAAAATGGGAACCTACCCTCTACAGAATTTGCCATGAGCATTCTATCTCCCTGTGAGCAAAGAAGGTAACTTGCCATCAATGAACGAGCTTCTACATATTGAGATTGATTGAATGGGTGCCATTTTGATATATTTTCTGGCAACATTTCATTCATAATATCAATTGCGCTGATATCTAAACTCGATTTCATTTCTTCAGAATAGAAGGCCTTAATTTTTGAAGTGGTATCCCATCGAGGCAAGTGCGCAAAATAAGGCACTTTAGGATCATTGAGCCCTATACCGAAAAACGCTTCTAAATAAGAACGAGAGTTAGATTTGGTAATATCAAGATAGGGATATAGTTTTTTCAGTAATAATGGTCTTATTTTCGAATCAGGATTTTTTGCCCAGAACTGCCTTATTTTTCCTTCTTTGAATATATCATATCCACCAAATACTTCATCTGCCCCTTCACCTGTTAATACAACTTTATAATTATTTTTATGGACAAGCCCAGAAAGCAACATCATCGGTGTAGGGGCAGATCTTAGTATTGCAGACTCCGTATGCCATATTGTTTTTTCAAAATTATCAGATATATCCTTGGATGTGCAAATAATATTACTGTGATCCGCACCCAAATGTTTAATTAGCTGCTGCTGATAACTTGATTCATCAAGTTTCTTATCTTCAAAACCTATTGAAAAAGTTCTTAAAGGCACATTACCATGATGATGTATTATAGAAACAAGTGCAGATGAATCCAGACCACCCGAAAGATAAGCAGCAACCGGCACATCAGATCGTAATCGAATCTTAGTGGCATCTACCAATCTATCATGCAATTCATTGGCCAGGTCATCCTCACTTCCCTGTAGATAATTAATTTTATTATTTTCAGGAAATGACCAGTCCCAATAACGATGGTTTCGAATCCCCCCATTCTCCACTATAGTCATTTCACCAGGTCGTACTTCGTAAACATTTTCGAACAAAGTACCTGGAGATACTGGGGACCAGAAAGTCAGAAGTTGATCTAAGGAATCAGTGTTTAATCGAGGACTGGTTTTCATGCATGGAATAATTGATTTCACTTCAGAAGCAAAGTAAAAACGATCTGCTTCCTTATAGTAAAATAGAGGATCTATAGCCGCCCTATCCCTGATCAGCATAAGTCTTTTAGCAGGTTTATCCCATAAAGCAATAGAAAACTGACCGTTCAAATGTCGAACAAAATCAAGTCCATATTTTTTATACAAGTGCACAATAACTTCTGTATCAGAGTTTGTATAAAATTTAACCCCTTCTTTTAATAGTTTTTCTTTAATCTCAATATAGTTGAATATTTCACCAT
>JALTRC010000461.1 GCA_026998145.1 Gammaproteobacteria bacterium | reverse complement strand
GTCCCAGCCCCAGCCCATTAATGACGGTGCCGGTAACAGCCAGTAGAGGACACAGGCCCAGTAGCTGCACCAGGGCAACATTATTGTTCCAGAGGCCGTCTTTGCTGATGTCGGTGTAGTTGGTATCACTCATGGTCTATTTCGCCCAGTAAATATTTTTTGTGACGATCAAAGTATATCAAAGTTAGCTTCACGGCTTTCACCACAGCCCGTGGGGTAATAGTGGCGCCGGTGAACTGATCAAAATAGCCGCCGTCACGTTTAACCTTCCAGTTTTCGGTTTTGGGATTATGCAGAGATTTACCGCTGAAATTATATATCCAGTCACTGCGGCTGGCATCAACTGCGTCCCCCAGCCCGGGGGTTTCATTATGGCTAACCACGCGAACGCCGGATAATGTGCCATCCACATACACACCTACCAGCAGTTTGATTTCACCGCTATAACCATCGGGGGCAATAGGTGAAAAAATAAAGCCGATAATTTTGCCGTCTTTTCGAGCCACATAGGCATAGTTTTCACTGATCGGGCCAAGGCGATCATCCGCCGGAATTTTGATTTTTGATTTGAGCAGGTCGTTATTGTAACGCTCAGGGGGCATAATCTGATGCAGGCTTTTGAGCATCTGGCGGCGCTGATTTTCAGCAATTTTTTCTTTGGTTGCATCATAGGTAATGGATACCACGGCGCTGCCGATAACCGCAAAAACCATTAATAGCAGGCCGGTGACCAGTATTTGCCTGTACTTATTCATCTTCGTGTGACTTGTGGTGATGGGGAAATTCTGTCCAGTGATGGCCAAAAGCCCGTGGCATGGTGTAGTAATCAATCAACGGCACAGCCATATTGCTGATTAAAATGGCGAAAGCAATGCCATCTGGATAGCCGCCCCAGGTACGAATCATAAAAATCAGCCAGCCAATGCCCAGGCCATAAATCCAGCGGCCTTTGGGGGTGGTGCTGGCGGTTACCGGATCGGTGGCAATAAAGAATGCGCCCAGCATAATGCCGCCGCTAAACAGCTGGAAGGTGGGAGAGGCAAAGCTGGCGTAATCGTACAGGGCAAAGGTATTGGAAAGAATAAACAGCGCCAGCAAAACACCAGCTGGAATGCGCCAGTCGATAATGCGTTTGATGGCCAGCCACAGGCCACCGGCTAAAAACAGGCCGTTAATCCATTCCCAGCCGACACCGCCAATATGGCCAAACATATGGCCATAGGTTTTGCTGTTGCGAATTTCATCAATGCTTTTTTCCAGACCCAGCTGGGTTTTCAGGGTGTCCAGTGGGGTGGCCATGGAGATGCTGTCCCAGCTGGCGCCGGCGGGCAGAACACCGTGGAAAATAATATTAAAGGTATCCACAAAACTCAGATTGCTATAACCCTCCATGAGTGGTGGCACCCAGTGGGTCATCTGTTTGGGGAAGGAAATCAGTACCACTACATAACCCACCATGGCCGGGTTAAAGGGGTTAAAGCCCAGGCCGCCATAAAGATGTTTTGCAATAATGATGGCAAAGGCCACCGCAATGGTGGTGAGCCACCAGGGAGCCAGCTGAGGCAGGGCCAGTGCCAGCAGGCAGGCAGTGAGAATGGCGCTGTAATCGGATATATAGGGTTGCAGTGGGCGGCCACGCAGTTTTAGCATGGCGGCTTCACTGAGCAGGGCAACACCGCTGGCCAGCAGTAGATTAATCACTACTCCCCAGCCAAAGAAATAGATACAGGCCAGTGCGCCGGGCAGCAGGGCCAGCAGCACATTGCGCATGACCCGCTGCACGGAATTGTCGGGTATTTCGTAGGGAGAGCTGCTGAGCTTGAATTGCATAATCAGCTGTTATCCTTATTGGCTTGAGCGGTTTGAGCTTTTTTATCTTTAACCCGCTGCATGGCGGCTGCAATGGCGGCTTTTTTGGGATCGTCTTCCGGCTTTTCACCGGTGGCGGCCTTTTCAGCCTCCTGCTGTTTCTTTTTCGCCAGCATTTCCTTTTTCTTGCGCAGGCGTTCTTCCCGTTCCCGTTTTTCACGCTCTAATCGGGCCTGACGGAAATCGTGGCGGATGCGGGCATGGTCAGATTTCTGTTTCTCCCGCTCCTGATTCCATATTTCAGTTTTCGCAAAACGGTAATACTGCACCAGCGGAATATGGCTGGGGCACACATAAGCGCAGCAGCCGCACTCGATACAATCAAACAGGTGGTAATCCTGCACCAGATCAAAGTTCTTTGCACTGGCATACCAGTAGAGTTGCTGGGGCAGCAGGCTGGCCGGGCATACCCGGGTGCATTCGCCGCAGCGAATACAGGGCATGGCGCTGTTTTCGGCCGGTGCTTTATTTTCCAGCAGCAGGCAGTTACAGGCTTTGATAACCGGCAGATTATCGTTGGGCATGGCAAAGCCCATCATGGGGCCACCCATAATCAGCTGTTGTACCTGGGGATGGTAGCCGCCGCATTGCGCCACCAGCTCGCTCATGGGCGTGCCAATCAGTACTTCCAGATTGCGGGGCCGCTGTACCCCTTCGCCGGTAATGGTGACAATGCGGGAAATCAGCGGCTCGTCCAGCATAATGGCTTTATATACCGCCAGAGCCGTGCCCACATTCTGCATCACTATGCCCATATCCGATGGCAGACCATTGCTGGGAACTTCTTGTCCGGTGAGTACTTTAATCAGCTGTTTCTCACCGCCGGTGGGGTAAATAGCCGGTATTATCACCACTTCAATCTGTTTGTTTTTCGTCTGCTTGAGCGCCGATTTCATGGCGCTAATGGCTTCCGGCTTGTTGTCTTCGATGGCAATCAGGCAGCGCTCAGCCTTGAGGGTGTAGTGGATAATTTCAATGCCCTGTAAAAGCTCGCGGCTATATTCCCGCATCAGCATATCGTCACAGCTGATATAAGGCTCGCACTCGGCGGCATTGATAATTAAGGTGTCTATGGGCTTGTCCGGGCCGGGATTCATTTTTACCGCTGTGGGAAAGGCGGCGCCTCCCAGACCGACGATGCCGGCCTGACGAACCCGGTGGCGAATATCTTCAATGCTTAGCTGGTGATAGTCATCAACAGGGTTGCGGCTGATCCATTCATCCTTACCATCCGTATCAATCACCACACACTGGCTACTCAGGCCCGATGGATGGGGTACCGGATAGCGGCCAATATCGCTGACGATACCAGAGCTGGGGGCATGTACGGGGGCACTGATATAACTGTTAGGCT
>JALTRC010000460.1 GCA_026998145.1 Gammaproteobacteria bacterium | reverse complement strand
ATCTGGATGCCAAGGGCAAACTGATTCAGGAAATGGTTTCCTGCCGTCACAAGAATGAATTTACCCTGGCCAGCCCGGATCAGGTTCAGTATATGGACGTGTCGCCCAAGCAGATTGTATCGGTGGCGGCTTCCATTATTCCGTTCCTGGAACACGATGATGCTAACCGTGCACTCATGGGGTCAAACATGCAACGTCAGGCGGTGCCTACATTGCGTGCCCAGAAGCCGCTGGTGGGTACCGGTATGGAACGCACTGTTGCTATGGATTCCGGCGCGGCAGTTGTTGCCAAGCGTGGCGGTATTGTGGATTCGGTTGATGCGTCACGGGTTGTGGTGCGTGTGAATGATGAAGAGACGGTTGCCGGTCAGACAGGTGTGGATATTTACACTCTGACCAAATACACCCGCTCAAACCAGAATACCTGTATTAATCAGCGTGCGCTGGTTATGCCCGGTGATGTGATCTCCCGCGGTGATGTACTGGCCGATGGCCCGTCTACCGATTTAGGTGAGCTGGCGCTGGGTCAGAATATGCGTGTGGCATTTATGCCCTGGAATGGCTACAACTTCGAGGATTCCATCCTGATTTCAGAGCGTGTGGTACAGGAAGACCGTTATACCACCATCCATATCGAAGAGCTGACCTGTGTTGCCCGTGATACCAAGCTGGGCAGCGAAGAAATCACCGCTGATATTCCCAATGTCAGCGAAGGCCTGTTATCCAAGCTGGATGAGTCAGGCATTGTATATGTGGGTGCTGAAGTATCCGGCAATGACATTCTGGTGGGTAAGGTAACGCCCAAGGGTGAAACCCAGTTAACACCGGAAGAAAAACTGCTGCGCGCCATCTTCGGTGAAAAAGCCTCTGATGTAAAAGATTCATCATTACGGGTTCCCGGCAGTAAGGTGGGAACGGTTATTGGTGTGCAGGTGTTCACTCGCGACGGCGTTGAAAAAGACAAGCGCGCTCTGGAAATCGAAGAAGAGCAGATTGCCCAGGCCCGTAAAGATGTGAGTGACCAGTGGCGTATTGTGCGGGCTGATTTATATGCCCGTGCGGAAAAGCTGATGTTAAATAATGTAGCGGCTGGTGGCCCTGCTGGTCTGAAGTCCGGTGACAAGATTTCTGCCAGCTATCTGAAAGATCTGGATCAGGATAAATGGTTTGATATTCGTTTGAAAGACGATGAAGCCAATGCCACGCTTGAGTCCCTGGGGCAGCAGTTAAAAGATCAGCGCAAGGCGCTGGACGAACTGTTTGAAGAAAAGAAAGGCAAAATCACCCAGGGTGATGATCTGCCACCGGGCGTACTGAAGATGGTTAAGGTGTATCTGGCTATCAAACGTCGTATGCAGCCTGGTGACAAGATGGCCGGTCGTCACGGTAACAAGGGTGTGGTCTCCATGATCGTGCCGGTTGAGGATATGCCTCACGATGAGTTTGGTCGACCTGTTGATATTGTACTGAATCCGCTGGGTGTACCATCCCGCATGAACGTGGGGCAGATTCTGGAAACCCATCTGGGTGGCGCAGCTCTGGGGCTGGGTCATAAGATTAACCAGATGCTGGAAGAGCAGAAGAAGGTATCTGAAATCCGCAGCTTCCTGGACAAGATCTACAACCACAATCAGAAGAAGGTGGATCTGAAGAAATTCAGCGATGAGGAAATTCTCAACCTGGCGAAGAATCTGCGTGCCGGTGTGCCCATGGCGACACCTGTATTTGATGGCGCCGAGGAAGAAGAAATTCACCGTATGCTGGAGCTGGCAGATATGTCCATTACCGGCCAGACCACCTTATATGATGGTCGTACCGGTGATGCCTTCGAGCGTCCGATTACGGTAGGTGTGATGTATGTACTGAAACTGAACCATCTGGTTGATGACAAGATGCACGCACGTTCAACCGGTCCTTACAGTCTGGTTACCCAGCAGCCGCTAGGTGGTAAGGCACAATTCGGTGGTCAGCGATTCGGTGAGATGGAAGTCTGGGCGCTGGAAGCTTATGGCGCCGCTTACACCTTGCAGGAAATGCTCACGGTTAAGTCCGATGACGTGGCCGGTCGTAATAAGATGTACAAGAATATTGTTGATGGTGATCACCGTATGGAAGCGGGTATGCCGGAATCCTTTAACGTACTGTTAAAAGAAATTCGCGCACTGGGCATCAACATCGAACTGGAACAGGATACTTTTTAGTTTAAGTGTTAGCACCTGTAACTATTGAGTATTAATAAAAGAATTTAGGAGACGAACCTTGAAAGATCTACTTAAGCTGATCAAGCAGCAGGGTCAACAAGATGATTTTGATGCCATTCGAATTGGCCTGGCATCACCTGATTTAATTATGTCCTGGTCCTACGGTGAAGTGAAAAAGCCCGAGACCATTAACTACCGTACTTTCAAACCGGAACGTGACGGTCTGTTCTGTGCCAAGATTTTTGGCCCGGTAAAGGATTTTGAGTGCTTATGCGGCAAATACAAGCGCCTCAAGCACCGGGGTGTGGTGTGTGAAAAATGCGGCGTTGAAGTGACGCAATCCAAAGTGCGCCGGGATCGCATGGGCCACATTGAGCTGGCCAGCCCGGTTGCTCATATCTGGTTCTTAAAATCATTGCCGTCACGGATTGGTTTATTACTGGATATGACTCTGCGTGAAATTGAGCGCATCCTTTACTTCGAGGCCTTTGTGGTTATCGATCCGGGTTTGACAACACTGGAACGTGCCCAGCTGTTATCCGATGAAACCTATCTGGAAGCCATCGAAGAACACGGTGATGAGTTTGATGCCCGCATGGGCGCGGAAGCCATTTATGAAATGCTCAGCAGTCTGGATCTGGAGCATGAAGCGGCGAAAATTCGTGAAGACATGGGTAACACCAATTCAGAAACGAAATTAAAGCGTTACGGCAAGCGTTTAAAACTGATTGATTCATTCCTGGAATCCGGCAATAAGCCTGAGTGGATGATTATGACAGTACTGCCGGTACTGCCGCCGGATTTGCGCCCGCTGGTGCCTCTGGATGGTGGCCGTTTTGCCACATCCGATCTGAATGATCTGTATCGTCGGGTGATTAATCGTAATAACCGTTTAAAGCGCCTGCTGGAACTGTTTGCGCCAGACATTATTGTGCGCAACGAAAAGCGTATGCTACAGGAATCGGTGGATGCGTTGCTGGATAACGGCCGTCGTGGCCGTGCCATTACCGGCACCAACAAGCG
>JALTRC010000459.1 GCA_026998145.1 Gammaproteobacteria bacterium | reverse complement strand
AGTACCCCGCGCTTTTTGCGGGGCTGAGATGCTGGGGCGGCGTTTTCTTGCTTACTTCTTTGCCGCTGTTGGCAAAGAAGTAGGTCGCCAACAGGCGAAACCACAAAACAAAACCTTGCAATACTGCTCCAGTAAACACAAACAACACAAACAAAACCACCTCGCACCCACCAACATTTTCTTTTACAATGCCATCAAATCTCCAAAACAAAAAACCAAAACCATGAGCCACTCACCCAGCTTCTACTGGTACGACTACGAAACCTTCGGCCTGGATCCCAAAAAAGATCGCATTGCCCAGTTCGCCGGTATCCGCACCGATTACGATTTTAATATTATCGGCGACCCCCTGATGATTTACTGCCAGGCAGCCGATGATGTCATACCGGTTCCAGAAGCCTGCATGGTCACAGGATTAACGCCACAGATTACTCATGACAAAGGCTTGATCGAAGCTGAGTTTATTGAGCAGATTCATAATGAATTTGCCACCCCCAATACCTGCGTCACCGGATTCAATAATTTACGTTTTGATGATGAGTTTACCCGCTATACCCTTTACCGGAATTTTTTCGATCCTTATGCACGGGAATGGCAAAACGGCTGTTCCCGCTGGGATATTATCGATCTGGTACGCATTACCCGCGCCCTACGCCCGGATGGCATTAACTGGCCGGTGGACGATAAGGGTATTGCCAGTAATCGTCTGGAGTTGATTACCCGGGAAAATAAAATCAGCCATGAAGCTGCCCACGATGCATTATCCGATGTCTACGCCACCATTGCGGTTGCCAGATTGATTAAGGAAAAACAGCCTCGCCTGTATGATTATGTTTTAAACCACAAACATAAAAATAAAGTCACCGAATTATTGAATCTGGCCAATCCACAACCGGTACTGCATGCATCCGGCATGTTCCCCACTGAGTTTTGCAATACTGCCATGGTGTACCCACTGATTCAGCACCCCACTAATAAAAACGGCATTATTGTCTATGATCTACGCTATGATCCATCGGAATTATTGCGCATGGATGTGGATACCATTCGCCACCGTTTATACACCGCTCAGGTTGATTTGAATGAACACGAAGAGCGGGTGCATTTAAAAACCATTCACATTAATAAATGCCCGGTTGTGGTTCCGCTCAATACACTGGATGAAGCCGCCGCAGAACGCACCAAAATCGATAAACAGCAACAACTGCAACATTTACAGATTCTGCAATCATCCGATGAATTAAAAAGCCGGCTGGTGGATGTATTCAGTGAAAGCCCTTTTGAACCCTTAAGCGATCCGGATCAAAGTTTATACAGCGGCGGTTTTTTCAGTTATGACGACAAGGCCCGCATGGATACCATTCGAAAAACAGCGCCTGAAGCACTGGCAGAACTGGCCTTTAATTTTGATGATGAACGGCTGCCGGAAATGCTGTTCCGTTACCGGGCGCGAAATTATCCTGATACTTTAAGTGATGATGAAAAACAGCAGTGGAATGCCTATAAAATCAAACGCTTCACCCAGCCTGATGGTGGCAGCAGTTTAACTCTTGAAGAATATCAGGCACGTCTCAATGAACTATTGACGCAGGATGAAATGCAAAGCCACAAAGCCTTACTGAATGAATTGCAGGAATATGGAAAATCTCTCGAAGATTTTTTACACTCAAGCCAATAACATTGCAAAGAATAAATATAAAAATTGAACCTGGCATTCCAGCTAAATCACCACCCATAAACACAAGCCCTCCCCCTGTGCCCTCCGTGTCCCCTGTGGTAAATGCTTTAAAAACTAGGCATCACACATATCCTGCATAATTTCCCGCAAGGTATAAAACTGCCCCTGACGCATAAAACCGGCAATCACACCGGCCCGTAATGAAATAGGCCGGCCGTCTTCCGAGACTTCATCAATCCATTTGGCGGGTAGCCCATCCAGAATATGCACCACCGCCGGGTGGCCGCCATCATAAACAGATAAATGGGTTTCCTTGCTGTGAATATCCCGAAAAGCCGGCATAAAGCCGAAACAGGTATCGCTAAATACGCCGCTGCCTGTGCCCAGCTGCGCCTTGATGTGGTGGTGTTCTTTTAATAATTGTTGTTGATTCATCAATCAGCCCCGGTCGTTACAGATATTAGCGACTGGGGGCTGGATTTCTTTAGGATTTTTTCCCTATATCTCTGGCCAGTTGCTGCATAATCTGCTGCATCCCTTTGACAAAGGCTGCGACACTCTCATGCATTCCCTTACCCGCCGCCTCTACCCTGGCCTGGTAGATTTTACTGCCCTTATCTGTGGTGATTTTCAGGGCAATATCGGCGCTGGCCTGATCCCCGTCCAGCAGCCGCTCAAAACGGATAATTTCGGTTTTAATAAGCGGTTTATCTTCTCCTGATTTCTGAATGATATTTTGCAGCGCCTGCTGCATATATTGCTGCACCAGCCTGGCCGGGGTTTGTGTCCACAGATGATAATGGTAGCGATGGATTTCCAGCGGCCGCTCTGCCTTACGGTATAAAATCGCCCGCTCATGGTATATGCCACTAGCCTGCACAGGGGCTATTTTCCCTGCCGGTAAACCGTCACCCGCAATCGGCAGAGCATCGGCCAGACGATAATAGTGATCCTGAGGCGCTTTTGATGGGCTAAGCCCACAGCCACTCAATAACAAAATAGCACTAACAATCAGTGTGCGTAAAATCATCAGCTTACTCCTCCAGTGGGTCGGCCGGTGGCTGACTGCTGATTAATGATGCGGGATGGTTGCGAATCTGCCGTGAGAATTCATTCAGATTACGGCTGGAGGCATCCAGGTTATATAACAGCGGTTCCATTTTACTGGAAAGCAAGTCCATGGTCTGGCGCAGCTTAATAACAGATTGACGCAGGTCATCTTCATTATCGGTAATCAGCTGATTGGAACGGGACAGTAGTTGATCCAGCTGTTCCTGCACCCGATCAAAACTTTTCGCTAATTTAGCCAGGTTATAACTGGCCACATCCGCATTTTTAAACATATTGCTGACATGCTGCTGGTTCTTCTCGTTTAATAACTGTTCCAGCTGATAGGCGCTTTTATTCAGGCTTGCCAGCAGTTTTGTGGTATCACCCGTGGCCTGTGGAATAAAGTCCTGCAACTGCTGGCCAATATTCTGCATAATCACCATCATATCTGCACTGGCCTGTGATGGAATCACATCGCCGGGTTTGAGTATGTCACTGGAATGCC
>JALTRC010000458.1 GCA_026998145.1 Gammaproteobacteria bacterium | reverse complement strand
ATCCAGTTTGAACTCTTTTGTATATTGTCTTCTTTTCTCTGTCATTTTTTCACCTCAGTTAAGTCAAATTATGCTTAACTGGGGTGTACAAAACAATTAGACCACTTCAATCTATCCATGCAGAATATAAGTCTTCTTTTCTTTATATGATTGTCCATTTTGAAGTAATATAGCTACTTTAATGTTAGCAATAGAATCCCCTGTGTCGGGGGTGGGCTTTTAGTGATGTTAGGCGGAGAGAATGTATGAATTTCAGGTGGTTATTGTTATTTTTGATTAGCTTTAATGTTCAGGCTAATCGATTTCCTGTTGAGATTATTGAACACATAGATGACATGAAAGTTGTGGCATTTATTAATGAAACCGATATAGAAAAATCTATGCAGTGGAGCCCTTTTAGTGACTCGCCTCCACCTGTTTCTATTAATCAGGTTGTAGCGGCGGTTAAAAAGAAAATCACCAGCGATGCTAAATTAAGTGAAGCCACTATCACTGAAATCGAATTAAAATCCATGCCACATCATAAGAAACACTGGCATTATCTGGTTAAATTGCGGGCCAATATAAATGGCAAAGCTGATAATGTGGTTTTTATTGTGTTGATGGATGGTAAAGTCATTCGCGCCATGAAAGAGCCAGAGGCAATTAAATAAAAGCCCTGGCGCCTGCTCAAATCAATAAGCCTGTCCGGGCAAATTTGACTCGCCCCCCCCCGGTTGAGAGATAATAGTCTCCCCCGAGCAGGATCATACCCATGTTATATACCGAATCATTTGATGTTATTGTGATTGGCGGCGGCCATGCCGGCACTGAGGCTGCGCTGGCGGCCGCCCGCATGGGCTCAAAAACCCTGTTGCTGACCCATAATATAGAAACCCTGGGTATGATGAGTTGCAACCCGGCTATTGGTGGTATTGGCAAAGGGCATCTGGTTAAGGAAATTGATGCTATGGGCGGTGTTATGGGGAAGGCGGCGGATAAGGGGGGGATCCAGTTTCGTACCCTGAATAGCCGTAAAGGCCCGGCTGTCAGGGCGACTCGCGCCCAGGCGGATCGCCAGCTTTATAAAAAGGCGATTCGCCATACCCTGGAAAACCAGCCGAATTTATCCATATTTCAGCAAGCGGTAGATGACTTGATTGTTGAAGGGGATCAGGTTGCAGGTGTCATAACTCAGATGGGCCTGAAGTTTAAATCCCGCACGGTTATATTGACCGTGGGTACCTTTCTGGGTGGCCTGATACATATTGGTGAGGCGAATCATTCCGGTGGTCGGGCAGGGGATCCTCCATCCATTGCGCTTTCTCAGCGTTTAAGGGATCTGCCATTCCGGGTTGATCGTCTCAAAACCGGCACACCACCGCGCATCGATACCCGCAGTATTGATTATTCCGAATTGCAGGAGCAGCCAGGGGATACCCCAACGCCGGTATTCTCCTTTACCGGTTCGGTAGACGATCACCCGCAGCAGATTAGCTGCCATATTACCCATACCAATGCGCGCACTCACGAGATTATTGCCGGTGGCCTGGATCGTTCGCCCATGTACTCTGGTGTGATTGAAGGGGTGGGGCCCCGTTACTGCCCGTCCATAGAAGATAAAATTGTGCGTTTTGCAGATAAAAATTCTCACCAGATTTTTATTGAGCCGGAAGGCCTGGACAGTTTTGAAATCTATCCCAACGGTATTTCAACCAGCCTGCCATTTGATGTGCAATTTGAACTGGTGCGCTCCATTAAGGGTTTTGAAAATGCTTTTATTACCCGCCCAGGTTATGCCATTGAATATGATTTTTTTGACCCCCGTGATCTAAAAACAAGTTTGGAAACAAAGTTTATTAACGGGCTGTTTTTTGCCGGGCAAATTAATGGCACCACCGGTTATGAAGAAGCCGCAGCCCAGGGTATGCTGGCAGCTATTAATGCCAGCTTGCAGGTGCAGCAAAAAGATGCCTGGGCGCCGCGGCGGGATGAAGCTTATATTGGCGTGCTGGTGGATGACCTCACAACTAATGGTACCGCTGAACCATATCGCATGTTTACTTCGCGGGCCGAATACCGGCTGATTTTGCGTGAAGATAATGCGGATTTACGGCTTAGCGAAACCGCCCACCAACTGGGCCTGCTAAGTGAGGATCAATGGCGGGCATTCAGCGAGAAACGTGAGGCTATAGAAAAAGAGCAGCAGCGCTTACAGGATTTGTGGATCGGCCCACAGTCGCAAATGGCAAAAGATTTAATATCACAGCTTGATAAACCCCTGAGTAAGGAAGCGCGGGCTATTGATTTATTACGGCGCCCGGAAATGGATTACGAAAAGCTGACGTCAGTGGAGCAGATAGGGCCGGCAGTCAGTGATCCTGCTGTTGCCGAGCAGGTTGAGATACAGGCTAAATACGCGGGTTATTTGCAGCGCCAGAAAGATGAAATTTCCAAGGCATTGCGTTTTGAAAATAACCCGATCCCGGATGATTTTGATTATGCACAGGTGCGGGGTTTATCCAATGAAGCAGTGCAAAAATTAAATGATCACCGTCCTCAAACGCTGGGGCAGGCCGGGCGTATTTCGGGTATTACGCCGGCCAGTATTTCTTTATTGCTGGTGTACTTAAAGAAAAAACAGAAAATGGATAAAACGGCGTAGACCGTTTATTCAACAGTTTTTACAGGAGTCTTTTCAGCGAAAATAATCGATAAACCACGCAAGGAAAATAAGATGAAAAAAATAATTTATATCGCTATGTTAGTCACCAGCTGTTTTCATATTAGCCTGGTGCAGGCCAGTGATAACTATATTAATAAGAAAAGTCCATATTCTGTACCTGTGACGCTGGATCGATTGCAGTCAGCGCTGGAATCCAAAGGTATTACGATTTTTGTTCGGGTGGATCACGGGGCCGGTGCAAAAAAAGTTAATACGCCCCTGCAGGAATCACAACTGCTGATTTTTGGAAATCCTAAACTGGGCTCGCCTCTTATGAAAGAAGCACCAATGATGGGGCTGGATTTGCCCATGAAGGCACTGGCCTGGAAAGATGCCAATGGTCAGGTATGGCTGAGTTATTTAAAACCATCAGTTTTACAGAACCGGCATCAGTTAAAACAAACCGGCATTATTAAAAAGATGGCGGGCGCGCTAAATGCCATGACAAATAAAGCCATTGAAAAATAGTTTTATTATTCAGGAAGGCCTGATAATTTATGGCATCATATCAAGATACCAGCTGTTTCATGCAGAATTAATCAACGATTTCCTAAAACACTATTTGAGGGAGCCATTGGCTCCCTTTATTATGAAGGAAGTTCTGATCAATTTATGAACTTACATTTCACGTCATATATATTATGTGTGCCATTATCGTTAAAGCATAGAGTGGCCAGGGTTACGGATAAAAATCTGTATGCCGAAGCTGGACAATCGGCAGCTAAAATGACACTGTTATAAAATTATTGAGTAAGGAATTTATATGGATACTGCAACTATTGTTTTTCTGGTTATTGTTGTTGGCCTGGTGTTTTATATTATTGGCATCTACAACCAGCTGGTGACTTTAAAGAATCGTTACAAAAATGCTTTTGCCCAGATCGAGGTGCAGTTAAAGCGTCGCTATGATCTGATCCCTAATTTAATTGAAGTGGCTAAAGGCTATATGAAGCATGAGCGGGAAACCCTTGAAGCGGTTATCGCCGCCCGTAATAATGCGGCTAATAATCTGGCATCCGCCGCCGCTGATCCATCCAATCCTCAGGCGATTCAGGATCTGGTTAGCTCAGAAGGTGCCCTGGCCGGCGCCATGGGGAAACTGAATATTGTCATGGAGGCCTACCCGGATTTAAAAGCCAATACCAATATGATGCAACTGAGTGAAGAACTCACCAGCACGGAAAACAAGGTGGCATTTGCCCGTCAGGCATTTAATGATCAGGTTATGGCTTATAACACTTATAAGCAGTCTTTCCCGCAGGTTTTACTGGCGGCCAGTTTTGGTCATGCCCAGGATGCCAGTTTACTGGAATTTGAAGACAGTGCGCAGATTCAGGCTGCACCTAAAGTTTCCTTTTAGTTTGTAAATCATGGATTTTTTTCAATCACAGGATCATGCCCGTAAGCAGACTGTCTGGCTGGTGGTGCTTTTCAGTTTAGCCATAATCAGTCTGGTGGTATTAACCAATCTGTTAGCCATGTTTGTTCTGGGCTTTCTTGATGTGCAAACTGCTCAGGCCGGTGCACCGGCACTGGTGTTTAACTGGCAGATATTTTTCACCATCAGCGCGCTGGTTATCAGTGTTGTGCTGCTATCGAGTTTATACAAGATAAGCAGCCTTCGGCATGGGGGCGATGTGGTTGCCGAGATGCTGGGAGGCGAGCGGATTAGCGCAGATAATAATGATCTGGATAAACAGAAAATATTAAATGTGGTGGAGGAAATGGCGATTGCATCCGGTACACCTGTGCCACCGGTTTATCTGATTAATGAAGAGGGTATTAATGCATTTGCCGCAGGTTACAGCCCGGCTGATGCGGTCATCGGCGTTACCCGGGGCTGCATTGAACAGCTCAGCCGTTCAGAATTACAGGGTGTCATTGGCCATGAGTTCAGCCATATTCTAAATGGTGATATGCGCCTGAATATACGTCTGATTGGTATACTCCATGGCATTCTGGTGATTGGTTTAATCGGTTATTTTTTACTGCGCCCCGCAGCCTATGGTCGCATTGGTGGGCGTTCCCGTAATAATAATGCGGGCGGTATTATGGCACTGGCCATCGGGCTTGTGGTGATTGGTTATGCGGGCACTTTTTTTGGTAATTTAATCAAGGCCGCAGTGAGTCGGCAGCGGGAATATCTGGCGGATGCATCGGCGGTGCAGTTTACCCGTAATAATATGGGTATAGCTAATGCCTTAAAGCGTATTGGTTCCAGTGCGGCCGGTTCGCGTATTGAAAATCCGGCAGGTGCGCAAATCAGCCATGCCTTATTTGCAGAAGGTGTGAGCCATTTTTTTTCATCCATGTTTGCCACCCATCCGCCGCTGGAAAAAAGAATTCGTCAGCTTGATCCCCAATGGGATGGCAGTTTTGCGATTGATATAAAAACAGAAGAAATAGATGCATCGTTTGAAACGACTGAATCAGGGGCCTCCCAGCAATCGGAAAAAATAATGGCCGGGCTGGCTGCCGCCGGGGTAATGTTAAATCAGGTGGGTCAGCCGGATGCACAATCATTATTACGGGCGCAGGCTTTATTGCAGCATATCCCGATCCATTTGCGGCAGGAAATTTATCAGCCTTATGGTGCGCGAGCCATTATCTATTTATTGTTATTAAATCAAGATGAATCATCACGACAGGCACAGCTGCAATATTTACAGAGCGAATCCGATGATGGCGTTTTTGAAGTGCTGGAGCAGCTGGTGGCAGAAGCGGAAACGGTAGAGCCGGAACATAGGCTGCCGTTGCTGGATATGAGTCTGCCCGCATTGCGGCAATTATCCCGCCCCCAGTACGAACGATTTAAAAATAACATTCAGCAGCTGGTTGAAATGGATAAAAAAATCAGCCTGCATGAATGGTCCTTGCAAAAAATTCTATTGCAGAATCTTGACAGGGTTTTTATAAAAGCCTCTCCCGTACGAGGGAAATTCAATGCATTTAATCCTTTGCGTAAAGAATGCAGCCTGCTCTTGTCCGTTTTAATTTACATCAATAAAGATAAGTATTTTGATAAAGATGCTGTAATGACAAAGGCCTTAAAAGAGCTTGGGGGAATTGAGGTTGATTTATTACCGGTAACGGATATTGGCCTGCCGGCATTAAATACAGCACTGGATAAACTGAATCAGTTAAAGCCGCTGAAAAAACCGGCTTTATTAAAAGCCTGTGTTATTTGTATAACCGCTGATAATGACTTTTCGCCCATAGAGGCCGAACTGTTTCGTGCCATTGCCAGCACGCTGGATTGCCCTATGCCGCCAATAAGTTTGTAGATGCAAGCTTAAAAAACTTCCCGAATAAAACCGGGGGGATGGTTTATTCGGGAAGAAGGGCTTGCTTATTTAATAGGCGGTACCAAAATGAGGATCCACATCATTTTGTAAACGGGGCAGGCTGGCCAGTAGATGAATGGTAAATAATGGCCCGGCCGGAAATAATCGATACAAATGAGCTGAACCGCCTTTTTCCTTATATGCATTTAACAGTATGCGATAAATACGGTAAGCATTGATGGATTCTGCAGGTGATAGTTTTCCGTAAGGACATTGCCCCTCATCCTGCCCATCCAGTTCATTTCGGCAGCCTTCATCATAAAGGCAGTCTACATATTTCCAGTAGGTTTTCTGATTAAGATAACCCGGATCTTTTGTGTCACAGCAGTTTGTATAAAAATCGAACAGGAAGTTGATAACATCCCAGTGATCATCGGTAAGATCAAAGGCGATTTTCTCCCCGTTGTTTTTTATCCGCTGGAGGATTTCATCCCGCGGGGTATCCCGCACAATAATGGCGGGTGGATATTCTGCCGGTGGCAACATGACCGGATTTAGTTTGTTAAATAATTCTTCTACATTGGAGCCTTCATTGCGCATTTTGCTCTCCTTAAGGTTAATATAATTTGTTGGTATTTTTCGTTGTTAGAAAAAATGGGTATAGAAGAATTTATTTTCAAGTATTCCTTTATAATGGGTATGGATCTGTGAGCCGCCTGGCCGCAGGTGTAATATGTTCCGGCTTTAATTATTGACAGGTAACTAAAATCAATGACTCCACAGCAGCGTTTATCCAGCGGTTTAGGGGAAATGGGATTGTCACTGGAAGAGGCAATGGAGGAAAAGCTGCTGGCCTATCTGGCTTTGCTGCAAAAATGGAATAAGGCCTATAACCTTACGGCTATTCGGGATATGGATCAGATGGTGATTCGCCATCTGCTGGATAGCCTGAGTTTAAAACCCTATATGAATGCCTCACCCGTTCTGGATGTGGGAACCGGTGCCGGCCTTCCCGGTATCCCACTGGCGATTTGCCTGCCCCATTTGTCATTTGTTTTGCTGGACAGTAACAGCAAGAAAACCCGCTTTCTGAATCAGGCAAAAATCGAGTTAGGCCTTGATAATATTGAGGTTATTCACTCACGGGTGGAGGATTACCAGCCGTCTGAGCCCTTCCAGATAATCACCTGCCGGGCCTTTGCCGCATTAAATACTATATTGGATCGCACCCAACATCTGGTAACATCAACAACCCGCCTGCTTGCCATGAAGGGTAAGGAGGAAGCGGCGACTCTGCCGGAAGGCTTTATTAAGCAGGGTGAATACCCGCTGCAAGTGGCTTTTTTAGGGGAAGAGCGACGTTTGATCGAAATTGCGCCTGACACAGATCAGGCCTGAATAATGTATGCCGGGCAGAGTGGCGCGGCATAACAATGGCTTTGGGCAAACTTATGACACGAATCATTGCGGTAGCAAATCAAAAAGGGGGGGTGGGTAAAACCACCACCTCGGTCAATCTGGCCGCCTCATTGTCGCTGGTGAAGCGCAAGGTGCTGCTGGTAGATCTGGATCCCCAGGGCAATGCCACCATGGGTTCCTATGTGGATAAGCATGAGCTGGAGACCAGTGCCTGTGATGTGTTACTGGGCGAAGCCAGCATTCAGGAATGTATCCACAGTGTGGAAGAAGTGGGTTTTGATGTATTGCCGAGCAATTCGGATCTGACCGTGGCGGAAGTGGAGCTGATGAATGCGGATAACCGGGAGCGCCGCCTGCGGGATGCCCTGGAGCAGATAAAAGATAATTACGATTATATTGTTATCGACTGTCCCCCCTCATTAAATATGCTGACCTTAAATGCGCTGGTTTCTGCCGATGGGGTACTGATTCCCATGCAGTGTGAATATTATGCCCTGGAAGGTTTGTCCGCATTAATGGACACCATTGAGCAGATTCGCGGCAGCGTGAACCCGGATCTGGAAATTGAAGGCCTGCTGCGCACCATGTTCGATCCCCGCAACAAGCTGGCCAAGGATGTGTCCGATCAGTTGATCGAGCATTTTGGAGACAAGGTATATCGCACGGTGGTACCCCGCAATATTCGGCTGGCGGAAGCCCCGTCCCATGGTTTGCCGGTACTCAAATACGATAAAACCTCCAGGGGCGCGCTGGCCTATTTTGCGCTGGCCGGGGAAGTGGTGCGCAAGCAGATTGGTCAGGAATCATCACAGGCAATAGCATAAGGGTTTAGAGAATGGCAGCAAAAAAACGGGGCCTGGGTCGGGGTTTGAATGCATTACTGGGCAGTACACAAGAGGTTAATGAGCTGACTAACCCTCAGATGGCCAGTGTGGAAAAGGCCGATGGCCTGAAAAAGATTGCCGTGGATTTAATTCAGCGGGGTACCTACCAGCCGCGGGTACATTTTGAGCCGGAAGCTCTACAGGAGCTGGCCGATTCCATTCAGGCACAGGGGGTGATTCAGCCGATTGTGGTGCGTCCCATCGAAGGTGGCCGCTATGAGCTGATTGCCGGTGAACGTCGCTGGCGGGCTTCCCAGCTGGCCAATCTGGCGGAAATCCCGGCAGTGGTCAAGGAGCTGGATGATCAGGCCGCCGCTGCCGTCTCCCTGATTGAAAATATCCAGCGGGAAAACCTCAACCCCATGGAAGAATCTCGCGCCCTGCAACGTCTGATTGATGAATTTGATATGACCCATCAGCAGGTGGCGGAAACTGTCAGCCGCTCCCGGGCGGCGGTCACCAATCTGCTGCGCCTGAAAGACCTGAACGAAGATGTCAAAGTGCTGGTGGACGAGGGACAGATTAATATGGGCCATGCCCGTGCACTGCTGGCTTTAAGTGGCTCTGAGCAGAGCCGGCTGGCGAAGACGGTGGCGGATAAGGGCTTATCCGTACGGGAAACCGAGCGGCTGGTGCGCAAGCAGCTCAATCCGCTACCAAAGCCAAAGTCCAGTTCCAGCACCACAGACCCGGATATCAAGCGGCTGGCTGACTCCCTTAGCGAGCGGCTGGGGGCTTCGGTGGCCATCGAAAGCAAATCCGGCGGCAAAGGTAAGCTGGTCATCAGCTATACCAGCCTGGATGAGCTGGATGGCATACTGGCTAAAATTCACTAATCAG
>JALTRC010000457.1 GCA_026998145.1 Gammaproteobacteria bacterium | reverse complement strand
CTGCCATGATTGAGCGTTACCGTAACATCATCGAAGGTGATGGTGGCAAGGTACATCGTCTGGAAGACTGGGGCCGTCGCCAGCTGGCTTACCCCATCAACAAAATTCACAAAGCCCACTATGTTCTGATGAACGTGGAATGTGGCCAGCCTGAAATGACAGAGCTGGAAACCGCTTTCCGTTTCAACGATGCGGTACTGCGTAATCTTGTAATTAAGATGAAAGAAGCGGTAACCGGTCCTTCTCCTTTAGCCAAAGAAGAAGAAAAAGAGAAGCCGGCTCGTAAAGAAGCGGTTGCTGAAACCAAAGAAGCGGCTGCCGATGCACCTGCTGCTGATGCTGAATAAGGGGAGATAAGATGGCTTATTTTCGTCGTAAAAAATTCTGTCGTTTTACTGCTGAGGGTATCACTCAGTGTGACTACAAAGATTTAAACCTGCTGAAAAATTTTGTTACCGAATCCGGCAAGCTGGTGCCTGCCCGTATCACGGGTACTAAAGCAAAATATCAGCGTCAGCTGACGACAGCGGTAAAGCGTGCCCGTTATCTGGCACTGATGCCTTACACAGATAGTCACTAAGGATAAACCCGCGGAAGATGGCGGGTGGTATAAAGCGATGAAAGCTCTGGCTCGATTAATAATGTCCGGGCTGAATCAGGCGGCCCTGGTGGCTGCCGTCAGTTTGATCTTATCCGTTATATTGACACCTTTGTCATGGATAAGTGGTGCAGCGATTGCGTTAGTCACTCTGCACCTTGGCCCCAGACGGGGCGTGCAGACCATGGCTGTGGCCAGTATCGGCGTACTGGTTTTTTCCTGGCTGGCAATGGGCAGTCCGCTGCCGATGATCAGCTTTATGGTGCTCTTCTGGCTGCCCGTATGGGCAGCGGCTGTGGTGCTTCGGCAGAGTGTGTCTCTGGCGCTGGCATTGCAGCTGATTACCGGCTTTGGTGTGCTGATTGTATTGCTGTTACAGCTGGCATTTCCGGATGTATTGCAGCAACTGGCAAGCCAGTTCACCAGTAGTATTGAACAGGTGATGCAGCAGAGCCAGGCGCAGGCTGATATGTCGGCCATACAGCCGATGCTGGATCTGCTCAGGCGTTATCTGGCCGGTATTCTGGCCATTGGTCTGATGCTGACCGTGCTGGTGAGTTTGATGCTGGGGCGCTGGTGGCAGTCGGTTTTGTATAATCCCGGCGGCCTGCAACAGGAGTTTAACCAGCTGCGGCTGGGCAGGAGTCTGGCCATTATCAGCCTTGTGCTGATGGCGGTGGCGGCCTTTACCGAATCGGATACCGCCGTTATGGTGGCGCTGGTCATAGTGACAGTGTATATGATTGAAGGTACAGCACTGGCCCATGCGCTGGTGGAGATTCGCCAGATTAATAAACGCTGGCTATATGCTTTATACATAACAATGTTTTTCATACCCCATGTGGTGATACTGCTGGTGGTATTTGGATTGCTGGACGCCTGGGTTGATTTTAGAACCCGTTTAGCGATGAATTAAAATTTTTTGAATGCAGGGGCATTAAGATGGATGTCATTTTATTAGAGAAAATCGATCGTCTGGGTACACTGGGCGATGTTGTAAATGTAAAGCCGGGCTATGCCCGTAACTTCCTGTTACCTCAGGGCAAAGCCAAGGTAGCATCTCCGGAAAATATCGCCGAGCTGGAAAGCCGCCGTGCTGAACTGGAAGCCGCCGCCGCTGAAGTGCTGGCAGCAGCCGAAGCCCGCAAGGAACAGCTGGATGGTATGGAAGTGAGCATCACTTCTAAATCTGGTACGGAAGGCAAGCTGTTTGGTTCTGTCGGCAATATCGACGTAGCCGATGCCATCACAGCAGCCGGTGTTGCGGTTGAAAAGAAAGAAGTGCGTATGCCGGAAGGTCCGATTCGTATGGCCGGTGAATATGATATTCAGCTGCACTTACATGCGGATGTGGATGTTGTGATCAAGCTGGTTGTTATCGGCGAAGAGTGATCTTTAAGGAATCTCTGATTAATTCTGGACGAAACAGTTTGCGTTTAAAATGCGTGGATTCAAGGCGTCGAATCGCACGCAATAGCAGGCTATTGGGAAGATTCGCAACGTAGAAGCCGCGCATTTTAAATGTGAAATGTGAGTTCATGAATTGATCAGAGATTCCTTAACGGGATTTCCCGTTTTGATTGATAAAGGCGTGGCCTCGAAGTGATTCGGGGCCGCGCTTTTTTATTGGCTGATAGATTAGTGCTTTTTCAAATATTGGCGTTTCTTTCCACCTGCTATTTAATTCACATCTGGGTATAATCTTGCACCATGTCTGAAACCACTTCCTATGCTATCGCTGAGCATTACAGCGACAATGATGAAACCCGTCAGCTCAAGGTTCCGCCCCATTCCATCGAGGCTGAACAGGCGGTGCTGGGTGGCTTGATGCTGGATAATCGCGCCTGGGAGCAGATTGCCGATCGCATCAATGAGCATGATTTTTACCGTCAGGATCACCGGCATATTTTTATGGCCATTGCCAATCTGGAGGCCAATGACAAGCCCTTTGATGTGATTACCCTGGCTGAAGAGCTGGAAAAGCTGGATCAGCTTAATGATGTGGGCGGCCTGCAATATATCGGCAAGCTGGCCAAGGAAACCCCCAGCGCAGCCAATATACGTGCCTATGCGGATATTGTGCATGAGCGTTCGGTACTGCGTCAGCTGATCGAAGTGGGCACCGATATTGCCGGCAGTGCCTATGCGCCGGAAGGTCGTGACAGTAAGGAACTGCTGGAAACAGCGGAGCAGCATGTATACCGCATTGCCGAGCAGGGTAGCCGGGGCAGCAAGGGCTTTGTGGGCATCAAGCAGTTGCTGACCAATACGGTGGAAACCATCGATCACCTGTTTGAGCAGGAAGGCACAGTAACCGGCGTGCCCACCGGTTTTGATAAATTTGATGAAATGACCACCGGCCTGCAAAAGGGTGATCTGATTATTGTGGCCGGGCGCCCCTCTATGGGTAAAACGACTTTTTCCATGAACATCGCCGAAAATGCCGCTATCGGTCAGGATATACCCGTGGCAATCTTCAGTATGGAGATGCCCGGCGAGTCGCTTACCATGCGAATGATTTCATCTTTAGGGCGTATTAACCAGCAGCGGCTGCGTACCGGTGATCTGCAGGATGAAGACTGGCCACGCATCACCTCGGCGGTGCAGTTATTATCCACCCGGAAAATTTTTATTGATGACTCACCAGCCCTGTCGCCCACAGAAATTCGCGCCCGCGCTCGCCGCCTGAAGCGTGAGCATGGTCTGGGCCTGATTGTTATCGATTATTTACAGCTGATGCAGATTCCCGGCGCCAGTGAAAATCGGGCCACGGAAATATCGGAAATCTCCCGTAGCTTAAAGGCCCTGGCCAAGGAGCTGGAAGTGCCGGTGATTGCGCTGTCACAGCTTAACCGGAGCCTGGAGCAGCGTCCCAATAAGCGGCCGGTGATGTCGGATTTGCGTGAATCCGGGGCGATAGAGCAGGATGCGGATTTGATTATCTTTATCTACCGGGATGAAGTCTATAACCCTGAAAGCCCCGACAAGGGCACTGCTGAAGTGATTATCGGCAAGCAACGTAATGGCCCCATTGGCGATGTGCGCCTGACCTTCCTGGGGCAGTTCACCAAGTTTGAAAACTTTGTGCCCGAGGCCTATGTCTCCGATGGTTTTGAATGAAGCGTAGCGCGCTTGCCCGTATTGATCTGGCAGCCCTGCAGCATAATTTTGGCCGGGTTAAGCAGCTGGCGCCCGATAGCCGCGTAATGGCGGTGATTAAGGCAGATGCCTATGGTCATGGCATGGTGCAGGCCGCTCGCGCCTTATCCCAGACACCCCATTATGCGGATGCCTTTGCCATCGCCCATTTAAATGAAGCACTGGCTCTAAGAGAGGCGGGCATTGAACAGCCGCTGCTGGTATTGCAGGGCTTTCAGAATGCCCGGCAGCTTGAACAGATACATGAGCATGGTATCCAGCCGGTGGTGCATCAGCACAAACAGCTGGAGCTATTGCAGCAGTCTTCCTTGCAGGGCTTGGCTATCTGGCTGAAGGTGAATACAGGCATGGGGCGGCTGGGTTTTGGCCTGCATGAGGCGGCGTATGTCTATGCCCGGCTAAAGGACTGCAGCAGTGTTGCCGGCATTACCCTGATGAGTCACTTTGCCAATGCGGATCAGGCGGATCATCCCCTGAACTCGCAGCAGGTTCAGGCATTCCAGGCGCTTGCCGCAGAATTTAAAATCCCAACCAGTTTATGCAACTCCGCCGGTTTAATACATTTTCCGCAGCTGCAGGGTGACTGGGTACGGCCGGGTATTATGCTCTATGGTTCGTCGCCGGTTAATAAGCAATCATCCGCCCAGCTGGGTTTAAAGCCGGTAATGTCTCTGAATGCACCGCTAATTGCCATTAATCATTTGCAGGCAGGGGATTATGTAGGTTATGGCAGTGAGTGGCAGTGTCCACAGGATATGCAGGTAGGTATTGTTGGGGTAGGTTACGGGGATGGCTACCCCCGTCATGCCCGGCAGGGCACACCGGTTTATATTAATGGCCAGCGTAGCGAAATTATTGGCCGTGTTTCCATGGATATGATTGCCATTGATTTAAGCCGGGTGGCTGATGCCTGTGAAGGGGATATGGTGGAACTTTGGGGTGAGCATATCGACATTGATGAAGTTGCCCGTATGGCCGGCACAATCGCCTATGAATTATTGTGTAATCTGGCAAGATGCCGGGCGTAAATATCAGCAGATATTATGTTAGCTGCTAAAATGATGTTGTTAAAAATAACTAAAAAATATCAGGAGATAAATATGATCAGGGGCCTATTACTGACCACCATCTTATCCATGAGTCTGTTGCTAAGCGCCTGCGGTGGTGGTTCGGCAATGTATCGTGAAAATCCGGCGCATACAGGTGTTGCCAGTTCTTCGGCTCCTGATGAGCTGGATCGTCTGGTGTGGAAGTTTTCTGCACCGGCCAAGGTCTATGCATCGCCTGTTGTTGCTGACAGTACGGTTTATGTAGGCTGTAAAAATGGTGTTTTGTATGCCTTAAGTTTGCGTACGGGTGAGGTTAAATGGACGTTTAAAACCGGTGACAATATAGAAGCTGCCGCAGCGGTCAGTAATGGTACGGTTTATGTTGGCAGCTGGGATCATTATTTATACGCCATTGATATTGATACCCACAAGCTAAAATGGAAATTCCGCACCGAAGGTCAGGTGTACTCATCACCTACCATTGAAGATGGCGTGGTTTATTTTGGCAGTGAAGATAAACATCTTTATGCGGTTGATGCGGAAAGTGGTTTTGAAAAGTGGCGCTTTAAAGCAAAGGGCGGCATCTATTCCTCTCCGGCTGTTTATGGCGATACGGTTTATGTGGGTTCACTTGATGGTTACCTGCATGCAGTGAGTAAACGTAATGGTCAGGGGCGTTGGAAATTTGCCACCCGCAAGCCGGTTTATTCATCGCCTGCTGTCAGTGATGAGCGGGTTTATTTTGGTAGTGATGATCATTATCTACATGCCCTGAATATTCGTACCGGTCAGCAGATCTGGAAGAAAAAAACGGCCAGCAAAGTATTTTCATCCCCTGCACTTGCTGAAAAAGCCGTGTTCTTTGGAAGTGGCGATGGTTATGTATATGCTTTTAATGCAGAAAATGGAAATCGTCGTTGGGAGTATCAAACATCGGGTTCTGTTTATTCTTCACCGGTGATTGCATCAGATAGTGTTTATATCGGTAGTACTGATGGTTTTCTATATGCCCTGGATATTGAAAATGGCCAGCTGCGCTGGAAGTACAGTGTAGAAGACAAGATTTATGCAACGCCTACGGTTGCTGGTGGAAAGGTTATTTTTAATACGGTTGCCGGTGAGGTTTTTGCTGTCCAGTAAGTGATAATATAATTGCTAAATAAAAAAGCCTCTGAAAAATATCAGGGGCTTTTTTGTTTATGGGTTATGTTTTTAGCGCTGTTTAATATCCACATAATCCCGTTTGGTTGCACCCACATACAGCTGTCGGGGGCGACCAATGCGCTGCGCCGGGTCGGCAATCATTTCAGACCAGTGGGCTACCCAGCCAACGGTGCGGGCAATGGCAAACATAACCGTAAACATATTGGTGGGAATCTTTAAGGCACGATAAATCAGGCCAGAGTAAAAATCCACATTAGGGTAGAGCTTGCGCTCAATAAAATACTCATCCTGTAATGCCACTTCTTCAAGCTTCAGGGCAATATCAAATAAAGGCCCGTCACTGCTACCAAAACTTTCCAGTATTTCGTGACACATTTTACGAATGATAGTTGCCCGTGGGTCAAAGTTTTTGTATACACGGTGACCAAAGCCCATCAGCCTGAAAGGATCATTTTTATCTTTGGCTTTGTCGATAAATTTACCGACATTGGCAACATCGCCAATTTCTTCCAGCATGGTCAGTACCGCTTCATTGGCGCCGCCGTGAGCAGGCCCCCATAAAGAGGCAATCCCTGAAGCAATACAGGCAAACGGGTTGGCGCCGGAACTGCCCGCCAGACGCACGGTTGAGGTGCTGGCATTTTGTTCATGATCTGCATGTAGAATAAACAGCAGGTTCATAGCATCGATGGCTTTTTGCTCAGGAACATAGGGCTCGCATGGAGTAGAAAACATCATATGTAAAAAGTTTGCACAGTAATCCAGATCGTTAATCGGATACATAATCGGCTCTGAAATACTGTGCTTGTAACAGGCCGCTGCAATAGTCGGCATTTTTGCAATCAGGCGGTGAGCTGATATTTCCCGGTGGCGAGGGTCGTGTATATCCAGAGAGTCATGATAAAAAGAAGACAGGGAGCCAACCACGCCTATCATCACTGACATGGGGTGTGCGTTATATTGAAAACCATCAAAGAAATTACGCATGGTTTCCTTAATCATGGTGTGATGAATAATAATTTCTTCAAAAGACTTTAATTCATCGGCTGTTGGAAGCTCGCCATTGATTAATAGATAGGATACTTCCAGAAAAGAGCTTTTTTCAGCCAGTTGTTCAATGGGGTAACCGCGATAACGAAGAATACCGGCTTCGCCGTCGATATAGGTAATGGCGCTTTCACAGCTGGCAGTGGAGACAAAACCTGGATCGAATGTGAGCAGTTTTTTCTGCTGGTAAAGAGGGGATATTTCCAGTGCAGCAGGGCCAGTTGTGCCATGGCGTAATTTGAGATCTATGCTGTCACAGGTTTTATTGTTGGTAAGTGTGTAGGTTTCGCTCATACTAATATCCCATTTCGGTACTACAGTGGCGAATAAAAAACTGAATTGTTTTTATCATATATGGCGCCTGTAGGAGGCGCCAGAAAATAACATTAACGACAAATTGTCAGGAAACGCGCCTTTTTGCCCTTACAGATACTTTTGTCGAAATTTTTAGGCTTTGGCTTTTCTTCTGCTTTAGGTGCGGGGCTGGTGTTTTTCTGTTCAGCCTGTGCCTGTTTTAATGCCAGGGCGTGCTGCCTTTCTTCCAGGCGTTTCTTTTCTTCCAGTAAACGTTGTTTTTCTCGTGCAATGGCAAGACGCTCTTTTTCAGCAGCAATGCGTTCCCGTTCAGCCCGTTGTATTGCCTGTTGTCGTTTCCGCTCTTCCGCTGATTTCTTTTTGCTGATCTGTTGTTCTTTTTTTCTTTTTTCGGCTTCCAGTTTTTTCTTTTGTTCTTTTTCCCGAAGTTTGCTTTGCTGTGCATAGAGTGCAGAATTTGTTGATTCTAGCTCGGCTTCAGCCCCCGGAATATTTTTATTAACAGCACGTTTAAACAGCAGAGCAGCTTGCTTGTAGTCTTTTTTTAGAATGAAGCCTTTTTTGTACAGGCTACCGAGTAAAAATAAAGCTTCTCCGTCATTGGCTTTGGCATCTTCTTTAAGTTTTTTCAGCCAGCTGGAATGTTTGGAAGACTGATAACCGTTTTTTCGTATATCAACATAGGTTACACGCATTTTTGCAGCAGGATAATTTTGTGCTGCTGACTTTTTATACCACTTTAGTGCCTGATCGAGATCCGCTTTAACTCCCTGACCATTTTCATACATAAAGCCCAGTTTGTATTGAGCCTGTGGGTCACCCTTGGCAGCCAGCTTTTGTTGAAACTGAAACACACCCGCTGAAAAGTCATAGGCGTATGACATATTCATAAAAGCTGTCATCAGTAAACTGAAGAACAGTATATTCTTAAGGATTCTACGCTGTTTTAATTCCATACTTCCCTCATAAGGCACCTGCATTGTGTATATAGATACAGGTGCTTACATAAAGTTTTCTTTAATCTTAGAAAATCATATCGTAGGTAAGGCTGGCGACAGAATATTTGTCATCTGTTTGTCCCATACCCATACTCCAGCCTGCATTAAAGGTAGGCATTCCGGCTGCTACCAGGGCTGGGTCAAATGTTGGGTCTACACTTTTAACTTCAAATTTAATAGCAGCATAGTCATTGACATCATAGCGTAAACCTAAACTGATGCTGTCCTGCAAAACCAGTGGGTTAGGCTGGAAGCCATCAGCGGCTGTGGTTGCAGGATCCAGAAAGGCATAATTGGACTCTCCGTCATTAGAGGCAAAGGTCACAAAGGGTAGCCAGCTCTGATACTGGTAACCGAAGGTCATATAGTAGCCTGTCTGATCGGGGAAAATACGCCCGGTTTCACCATCGGCGGTTACGCTAATATATTCACCGTAGCCAATAAAACCACCTAAATCAAAAGTATAACCGGCGGTTACCATATACATGCGATCTTCCTGGTCAAAGTAGCCGCCAGGGAAATTAGGTGCCAGGTTATTAATTGAAACAATTCCGGTAGCAGGGTCCTGTGTGTAATTAATAGATGGAGACTGGTTCAGTTCGACCATGGGGGTAATACCCCCAAGGCGTAATGAATAATTTGGTGCATCCAGCTGGAAGTTGATGCCAAAGCCATTAACGGCTTTAAAACGGGTGGTGGAAGAAATGTCAACCTGCGCTGAACCAATAAAAAACTGACTGGTTAAGGATGTATCACCAAATTTGGCTGTGTGCATGAGTTCAACACCAGGGAAATTACGCATGGGGTTCAGACCATAGACTTCTTCCGG
>JALTRC010000456.1 GCA_026998145.1 Gammaproteobacteria bacterium | reverse complement strand
CCCAGTGATCCACAATCATACTGTCACCATGGGTTTCCCGGCCGTTAATATGATAGCCGCCCTGGGCCGAGGCAATCAGGTAACACTGGTTTTCAATCGCTCTTGCTCGGATAAGCGGCTCCCAGTGTGCCTTACCTGTATTGGCAGTAAAAGCGGCCGGCAGCGCACAAATTTCCATACCATCATTTACCATGGCGCGAAACAGTTCAGGAAAACGTAAATCATAACAAACCGCCAGACCCAGACGGCCGAACGGCGTATCCACTACCAGGGGCGTATCACCTGCCTCGGTGGTTGATGACTCGTTATAACTTTCATTGTCGTTCAGTAATACATCGAACATGTGAATTTTGTTATAGCAGGCAACTTCCCTGCCCTGATCGTCAAACAACAAGCAGGAGGCCAGGGCTTTTTCAGCTTGCGTGGATTGCAGCGGAATGGTGCCGCCCACCAGCCAGATATGATGTTTTTTAGCCTGTGTGGACAAGAAATCCTGCATTAAACCACTGCCGTGGACTTCCGCATGTTTAACACGTTCCGGCTCGCTCATGGCCATCAGGGCAAAATTTTCCGGCAGTACCACTAACTGCGCCCCTGCACTGGCTGCATCATCAATCAACTTGGCTGCTTCATCCAGATTCGCCTGTATATTGGGGCCGGATGCCATTTGAACTGCCGCCACTTTATTCATTTAGTTTTTCCTCTTGCCCGAAATTTTCGGGCGAATATCATCAATCTATTTATTTTATTCAGGGGCTTAATATACTGAAAGGCCGCCCACTCCACAAGCAAAGGGGTATATCAGAGCTGCGTCATTAATAAAAGCTGAATACGATCTTCAGCACCGCTACCCGGCACCGCCCGCATGGCTTTTGATGGTATGCCCAGAGCAACCAGCCAGTCCATCAGCTCATTCACCCACAGCTCACCCTCTTCTCCACCGGGATAACGGATTTCAATTATGTCGCCTGGCTGCTGCATCCAGCGATTAATCATTTCATTTAAAGAAGGCAGCCTGAGCAAACGCTCACCCTGACGGGGAATATCCCATTGCTCTGCCCTGAGTTCTGTTTGAAAAATTTCACCTGCAAAGCCGGGCTGCAATGTCAGCAGCATTAATCCGCTAAAAAACAGCCTTCTAAATATCATCATCTAATTCCTGATCTTTATTTTCCGGCGCCGAAATCAGTTTAACCACTGGCTTATCCCAGCTGCCTGTAACGGTATATTTATATTCCGCGATTTTATCAACACCAAACAGCTTCTGAAACAAATGTACCCATACGGCGGTAACCGGGCCACCGGCAACAGCACCGATTAAGGTTAATGAGCTACCAACACCCGGCTTAACTGTTATTGTCTGATCAAAGTCTTCATCGCTTAAACCGATGCGCCCGGCAATATTAATATCCGCCACCTTGCTGTCTATCTTCAGCTTTTCAATAAAGGCATTACCATTATCAAATTTTACGTCACCCACAATTTTATCAAATGGAAAACCGTCTTTTACCTGACTACCAAAATCCAGTGATAAAAAGGTTTTAAAATTCAGCACACCCAGCAGCCGACCTGCGCCGGCATTCACATCATTTAAGCGGCCATCCCTCAATTTGAAATGCCCCTCACCCTGTAACAGGTTCCAGTTAAAGCGATAGGGCGCATCTGCCCACTGCCAGTTCAAAACAGCCTTGCCTTTAGCCTTATGAATAGCCTGTGAAACACCTAAGTCTTTCAGGCAGGCGCCCAGATTTTTAAAGTTCAGGTTAATATTCATCTGTGTTTTCTGTTGACGCCAGCTACTCATCCATTCACCACTGGCCTGCACATCAACACCTTTGGCCTGCACCATTAACTGCTGAATATACATACCATTTTTATTACGGGATGTTTGCATTTTAATATTGGAAAAATCCCAGTCTTTTAGCTTAAGCTGAGCGATACGCATATTCAGTGGCGGAATATCGGCTGGTGAAATATCCACAGCAGCTCCTTTGTCATCCATATATGCAGTTAAGTCCAGATATTCAAGATCAATTTTTGCGGTAATGTCCTGACTAAAATCATCCCCAAAAAAAGCCTGCCCTTTTATAACCGGTGATATTATTTCCGTTAACCACAGATGTTTTACACGATTAGCCGAAAGCGCCAGATCATCTGCCATCTTTAATGAAACATTAAGATTATTTTCCTTAAGCACAGATAAATTTAATGTAAAGGCTTTTTGTGTGGCCGACTGTTTTGAAAAAGGCGCAGGTAAACTTGACTGTATATTCTTTAAATCAGAAACCAGCTGCACCATCACTTTTTCATTATTGTCATTAAGGGGGATTTTAATATCTACATCCCAATCGCTAATACCCGATATATAATCACGCAATTCAGGTAAAGGCCCCAGCAGCGTTTTGGCTGAAGATTTAAACCGGCTTGTAATCCAGGTGTAATGTTGACTACCCTTAACAACATCCTGGATTTTTAATTGCAGGGGATACTGATCCAGACTGGCACTTATATTTTCGGCACTCACGGAAGATTCAGTAAACAGCAACTGACCATTAACCTTGTTGAAGTGGTAATCTTCCGATGGAATAACAATATCATTATTCTCAAATTTCAGACGCCCTTTTACCTGTTCTTTGTCATCACTATCTAAAGGAATACTCAAAGACACATCCAGCTGTGCATTACCCTGTGTTTTAAAGTCTGTTATATAGGCCAGGGTTTCATTTAAGCCACTATTTTTTACAAACTGGATATATTCATCTGCAGGGCCACTGGCATTACCCTGAACTTTTACCACTGGCTGCAAAAAATTATCGATACTCACTTTAATATCGTTTATCTCTGCCTGCCCAATATGTCCCCGCCCATGCTCGACCCACATGCCTTTTTCGGTAAACAGAAACTGCCCCTGTATATCATCAATCTGCGGCCAGTCCGGCATGTATTTCAGGCTGGCATTCTGGACATCAAATACCACCTGCATCACGCCTTCACCACTTTCAAACGGAAATTTATTTAACTCGCCATAAAGTAGAAATTGCCCCTGATTAACGTGGCCTTTAATAATGCCCTTATCCAGCCAGTCTGTTAATGAATCATCCATAATGGATACGGGTAGGTAATGGGATGTATAAGCCAGATCACCCTGTTCAAAATAGCTATGCAGATCACTGAAGATATTATTCTGCTCATCAATAATAAATTCCAGACGACTGCGAGTTGTCACATGGGGTGTTTTAATTAACAGATTATCTGACTGTATATGCCAG
>JALTRC010000455.1 GCA_026998145.1 Gammaproteobacteria bacterium | reverse complement strand
CAGATGCTGCTGGTTAAACCCGAGCATAAACTGGTACAGCTTAAAATGCTGCTGGGGGGAATTTCATTAATCGCAATAGATGATCAGGGCCAGGTGCGCCAGTGGTCACGGCAGCGGGATGATAAAAACCAGTATCACATGGTGAATGTGCGCGGTTTTGACAGCCATGCCAATATCATTGCCCTGTTGCCGGAGTACCGGCGTAAAGGGCTGGTGATGCTGGATCAGGCTGGCGAGCTGATTATATATCACACCACGGCTGAGCGGCTGATTCTGCAAAAAACGATTTTGCCGGATGTAAAGGTTGCGGATATTAGCCTGTCTGCCCGGGCGGATCGCCTGTTGATTGAATCCACCAAAGGCAGGCTATATACCTTCAGTATTAAAAATGAACACCCGGAAATCTCCTGGCATTCCCTGTGGGAAAAGGTCGTTTACGAGGGGTATACAGAGCCGAAATATATCTGGCAGTCATCTTCGGCTGATAATGACTTTGAGCCGAAGCTTAGCCTCACGCCGCTGGCATTTGGTACCTTAAAAGCCGCCTTTTATGCCATGCTGGTGGCCGCGCCACTGGCCATTATGGGGGCGATTTATACGGCCTATTTTATGGCCCCGAGAATGCGAGTGTGGGTAAAGCCCAGTATTGAAATTATGGAAGCCCTGCCAACGGTTATTCTGGGTTTTCTGGCCGGCCTGTGGTTTGCACCGGTGGTTGAGCTGCACCTGCTGGCGATTATTTCACTGATGCTGGTACTGCCGGCGGGCCTGCTGTTATTTGCCTGGATCTGGATTAACCTGCCTACGCGTATTCGTCGCCTGTGTCCGGAAGGCTGGCAGGCGGCATTGCTGGCACCGGTTGTGGTGTTTCTGGTGTGGTTATCTTTTGCCCTGGCACCGGAAATTGAAGATCTGTTGTTTGGTGGCGATCTGGTGATCTGGCTAAAGCATGAGCTGGGTATTGGCTATGATCAGCGTAATGCACTGGTGGTGGGGATTGCCATGGGCCTGGCGGTGATTCCAACCATCTTTTCCATTACCGAAGATGCTATTTTTAGCGTACCTCGACACTTAAGTAATGGCTCCCTGGCTTTAGGCGCCACCCCGTGGCAAACCCTGATCCGGGTCGTTCTGCTAACCGCCAGCCCGGGTATTTTCTCGGCAGTGATGATCGGCTTTGGTCGTGCGGTGGGGGAAACCATGATTGTATTAATGGCCACGGGTAATACGCCGATTATGGATATGAGTATCTTTGAAGGTATGCGTACCCTGTCGGCGAATATCGCGGTAGAACTGCCAGAATCGGAAGTGGCCAGCAGTCACTACCGGGTGTTGTTTCTGGCCGCGCTGGTTTTATTCCTGGTGACATTCTTATTCAACACACTGGCCGAGGTTGTTCGTCAACGTCTGCGTAATCGTTACGGCAATCTATAAAGCAGGTTTTATGCATGAATAGTTCAACACAAAGACAATCCTTTACGCAGTGGTGGCGTAGCGGTTCTCCCTGGATCTGGCTGAATGCGGGTGCGGTTAGCATCAGTATTCTGGTGGTGTTTGGTTTATTGCTGATGATCGCCGTAAAGGGTATGAGCCATTTCTGGCCCGGCGATATTTATCAGATCGATTATAAAGCCCCCAATGGTGAGCAGCAGATTATTGGTGAGCTGGTTGAGTCGGAATATGTATCGGCAGAGCGTTTTTCTGAATCGGGTCAGGAAGCGCCTGAGGGAATGGGCCACGTAAAACGCTGGCTGGTCAAGGTGGGTAACCGAAAAATTCTGAATGCAGATTTCCGCTGGATTAATGAATACGCCATTTTAAACCAGACAACACCTGAAGATCTGGTGGTGATTGAACGTCAGGAGTGGGGGAATTTTTACGGCTATCTGAGTTCTGTGAGTGAGCAGGGTGAGGTGGTGGCCTCTGGTGAAGCCGCCTGGCCGGTTTTATTACAGCGTGTTAAGCGGGTTACGAAAATTCGTAAGCAAATTCGCCATCTGGAAAAAGGTGAAATTGGCGCCATTAATTATCAGCTTGAAGCTCTGCGTTTAAAAGCCAGAAAACTGCATCTGGAAGGTGAGGATACCCCTGAAAATCTGGCGGCTATCAAGGCACAGGAAAAACAGTTAAATATTAACTATCAGCAGTTAAAGAAAACCCTGGAAGATTTGCACCGGCAAATACAGCGGGACAGTGCTATTTTTACCGTGATGGGAGGCAAGCAGGTTAAGCAGTCGCTGGAGCAGATGATTTCTGTGCTCAAGCCCAACAACATGAATGTGTTTGAAAAACTCTGGCAATATGTTGTTAACTTTTTTGATTTTATTTCTGAAGATCCACGTGAGGCTAACACTGAAGGGGGCGTTTTCCCGGCCATTTTCGGCACAGTGCTGATGGTATTGTTAATGTCGGTTCTGGTTACTCCGCTGGGGGTTATTGCAGCGGTTTATTTGCGTGAATATGCGCGTCAGGGTGTGATGATTCGCATTATTCGTATTGCGGTAAATAATCTGGCGGGTGTGCCGTCCATTGTTTATGGTGTATTTGGTCTGGGATTTTTTGTGTATTTTCTGGGCGGTAATATCGATCAGCTGTTTTTCCCTGAAGCCTTGCCCGCGCCAACTTTTGGCACCCCCGGTTTGTTATGGTCTGCGCTGACTTTATCTCTGCTGACGGTGCCGGTTGTGATTGTGTCCACCGAAGAAGGTCTGTCGCGTATTCCCGGTAGCCTGCGGGAAGGCAGCCTGGCACTGGGTGCAACCAAGTTTGAAACCCTGTGGAAAGTCATCCTGCCCATGTCCAGCCCGGCCATTATGACCGGTATGATTTTAGCGATTGCCCGGGCCGCCGGTGAGGTAGCCCCCTTGATGCTGGTAGGTGTGGTAAAGCTGGCGCCGGAATTGCCCATGGATGGTAATTCTCCCTTTTTGCATCTGGATCGAAAATTTATGCACCTGGGCTTTCATATTTATGATGTGGGATTCCAGAGCCCCAATGTAGAAGCCGCAAGGCCGCTGGTATATGCCACCGCCTTTTTATTAGTGCTGGTGATTGTGCTGTTGAATTTAACGGCAATAATGTTGCGTAACCATTTGCGTGAAAAATATAAATCACTAGAGCATTAAACTATTCAATGAGTAATCTTATGAATCAACAAACAACACCGGCTATTAAAGCAAGCCTGCCGGGTAATAGTACCGAGCTGAATCTGGCGGATGAAAAAGAATGTTTACAGGTTAATAATCTGAATCTTTTTTATAGTGAAAAGCAGGCGCTTAAAGATATTAATCTGGTGATCCCGGAAAAACGGGTAACCGCTTTTATCGGCCCCAGTGGCTGTGGCAAATCCACATTGTTGCGCAGCATTAATCGTATGAATGACCTGGTTGACGGGGTGCGTATCGAAGGTTCTATCACCCTGCATGGTGATAATATTTATGACCGGGATGTGGATGTATCTGCATTGCGTCGGCGGGTTGGTATGGTATTTCAGCGGCCTAATCCGTTTCCCAAATCCATATATGAAAATGTGGCCTATGGCTTGCGCCTGCAGGGAATTAACAAACGTCATATATTAGATGAGCGGGTGGAGTGGGCATTAAAAAGCGCCGCTCTTTGGGATGAGGTCAGTAACCGCTTACACGAAAGTGCTCTGGGCATGTCCGGTGGCCAGCAGCAGCGTCTGGTGATTGCCCGCTCCATTGCCATTAAGCCGGAAGTCTTATTACTGGATGAACCGGCATCGGCACTGGATCCTATCTCAACATTAAAAATTGAAGAGCTGATTTATGAACTAAAATCAGACTATACCATCGTAATCGTCACGCATAATATGCAACAGGCCGCGCGGGTATCTGACTATACTGCCTTTATGTACATGGGTGACTTAATAGAATTTGGCTCTACCGATAAATTATTTACCAACCCGGAAAAGAAACAGACTGAAGATTATATTACCGGGCGTTATGGTTAAGGAGCCTCTGAATAATTCATGAACTCACATTTCGCATCTCACACTCCTGCTTCTGCGTTGCGAATCTTCGCAATAGCCTGCTATTACGTGCGATTCGACGCCTTGAATCAGAAGTGTGAGATACAAACTGTTTCGTCCAGAATTAATCAGAGGCTCCTTAAGCCGAACACATAAGGATAAAAAATGAACGATCATATTTCACAGCAGTTTAATGCGGAATTAGAACAGGTTAAGAACCAGGTTATGATTATGGGTGGCCTGGTTGAACAGCATGTACAGAATGCCTGTCAGGCGCTGGAAGAAGGTAATACGGCACTGGCCGAAGAAGTCATTGAAGAAGACTATAAAGTGAACTCACTGGAAGTCAGTATCGATGAACAGTGCACCCACATTATTGCGCGCCGTCAACCAACGGCCGGTGATTTACGTCTGGTGATGATGATTGTGAAAACCATTACCGATCTTGAACGTATTGGTGATGAAGCCTGTAAGGTGGCGCGCATGGCACTGGCTTTGGCAGAACTGGGCAGTTCAAAAAAACAGTATTTTGAAATTCGTCATATTGGCAATCATGTCACCAAGATGCTGCGTTCCGCATTAGATGCCTTTGCCCGCACCGATACAGAAAGTGCTTTTCGTACGGCAGCCGAAGATCAGGTGGTTGATAAGGAATACGAAGGTGTTATGCGCCAGCTGATTACCCACATGATGGAAGATCCACGCTCAATACAGCCCAGTATGAATGTCATCTGGGCAGCCCGTGCCCTGGAACGTATTGGTGATCATTCCAAAAATATCTGCGAGTATGTGATTTATCTGGTGAAGGGGCGGGATGTGCGCCATGTATCACTGGAAGAAATGAAGCAGGAAGTGTTGTAGGGGAAATCAGGCCTGGGTGTCACCCAGAATCGAGCCGGATTTCTGTTGCGTACCATCGGCTTCATAGGTGGCCGGTGCGTTATTTTGTTTGCCGCTGAGAAGATCCAGCATTTCACCGGATAGTTGCTGCTTTTTCTGTAGCAGGCGACCGTTGATTTCATTTTGTTCGCGGCACTGTTGAAGTTTCTGCCGGATTATATTCCACTGTTTTCTTAAGTCCTTAGCCTCAGCCTGTTGCTGTAGATAATCCTTAAATGATTCATGGCCAGCGCTAAGCTGCTGACGTTGTTTTTCCAGTGTATCCAGTTGTTCAACCAGTTTCTGTTTCTGGCTGGTGAGTGCCATCAGTTGATCAAAATCCTGCTGTTCCAGTGTTTCAAATTCCTGTTTGAGAATCTGCTCCAGCTGATCTGTAAAACGCATAATGTCAGTGAGGATTTTTTTCATGGGGTGTTATTTGCCCAGAGCTTTTTCAAGCTGTAGTAAATTGTCCGCAATAGCCTTTGAGTCAACCGGGTAATTGCCATTGGCGATTTCTTTTTTAATGCGGGCAACTTTTTCTGCATCGACCTCGGGAATATCTCCCAGACGGTTCTGTAAACCCCGAACCTGGGCAGACTCAGCTGAGAGGCTGACCGTATCCCTTTCATTTTCTGTAATTTCGCTGCTCTGGCTAACATCATCCCCATCGGACGATGTTTTAAGCCGCGAACTGGCGGTTTTACTGTTCAGGGACTCGGTCGCTGAACGGTTAAGATTATTAATTGGAATGCTCATAATTCACCTGATCGTACTTTCTCATAGAGTTTAGCGGCAGCAATCTGCATAACTTTAGAACTAAACAGGATTAATTTAACACGCTAACCTCACCGCTGCGAATCACCCGCCCCTCGACAACCCGCTTTGATGACAGGTTTTTGACTTTAATCAGCTGCCCCTTACGTCCATCCATCATGGCCTTACCGCTCATTTTGACGGAAAATCCACTGGATTTGGCAATTAAGATAACCTGTTCACCCCGTTTTATCAGCACTGGATCGGTGATCTGGCTGGGGGTGATGACCTGATCACGGTTCAGACGCCGTGTGGTGGCCTTGCCGATCAGAGCCTTTTTGTCGATAAAATAGCCATAATTCAGTTGTGCCAGATTCTTTTCAATCGGCACAATATCGGCTTCCCCGAGCACCACCCCTTTATCAATATTATGCCGGGTCTGATATACATTGGCGTAGCCGTTAACGCTAGCCGAAACATACAGGGCCCAGGGTTTGGGATCATTACAGCGGACGCCCACGGTAGTTTTGCCCAGTGATTTGGCGCCGGGGGCAAAAAAGGTTTCCAGTGCCTGCTGGCACTGGGGGAGCTTCAGGCGGGGATCAAGATAGCCCACGCTGACTGAGCGGCGGCTGATTTTGTTTTCGTAGGTTTGAGATTGCAGAAACTGCTTAACGGCATCTACTATAGAAGCATGGCTTTGCAGCGAGCGACTTGCCTGATCTGCACTGCTGATTCCGGCTGCACTCCACAGGATCAGGAACAGCGGGATGAGCAGTGCAGGTCTTGGGGTCATGTTTTTCTCACGTTTTCCAGTAGTTCTTCAATAAAGGCAAACAGGGACCGGCTATAACCGGCCATTTCTTCAATTTTTTGACAGGCTGCCTCGGTTTGCCCCGATAAAGCTAACTGAGCAATTTCCTTGCCAATTGCATGAACACGGGCATGGGGGGCTTCCATATTACGGAAGGCTTCAACCGAGCCGTAGGTTTCCTTGCCGGTTGAGTAGTACCATTTACCCAGTCGGCACTGGGTATGATCGGTGAGTTCGTTTTCGGGAATAATAGCGCCACCCAGGGCCATGGTGGCCAGACGGATTTTCCAGTTCACATGATCGGATTTTACCGCCTGCAGGAAGACTTCATCATGGTTAAAGGAAGACAGCAGTTCAAACTGGCGTTTAATGGCGTTATTTAAACCACTGGTATGTTCGGCCATTTTGGCAATCTGCTGGTTTTCATTCTGTACCGACAGGGTAATTTCATTAAGCTTGCCGGCCATTTCCTGAGACACATAACGTTGCTCATTGGCAGATGTGGAAATAGTCTGTACCTGTTCAGTCACATCATTGACCACTGAGGTGACATCGGCTAGTGCTATGGCCACGGTTTCCAGACTGTCCAGGCTATGTGCCAGACGCTCCTGGCTGGAGCCAACGGAACCACCCACTTCTTCCATTAAGGTATTCATGGTGTTGGTAACGGTTTCTATCTCGATAGTGGCTTTTTCTGTTTTGGATGCCAGCTGTTTCACTTCATCGGCCACCACAGCAAAACCCCGGCCTGCTTCACCGGCGCGGGCGGCTTCTATGGCCGCATTTAAGGCCAGTAAATTAGTTTGATTGGCAATATCCCGCACACTGGAGGTAAGACTGTTGATTTCTTCAGTGAAGCCGGAAAATTTCTGTACCCCCTCAAACATGGAGCCCATGGCGGATTCCAGTAGGTCCATATTCCCCATCATGGAAGATATGGCTTCATTACCAGACTCGGTTTTATGGTAACTTTCCTGGGCGCGGGCGGCTGTTTGCTCGGCAGCCACGGAGACTTCAGAGGCAGAAGCGGCCATCTCTTCGGTTGCCGTTGCAACACTGGCAATAGCATCGGAAATAACGGTTGCCTGATTCTGTAAGGACATATTGGTGGTTAATATGTCATAGGTTTGTTCCAGGGATGTAATACCGGCTTCTGCAATACTGGACAGTTTTTCGTTGTACTGTCGTATCTGCTGACTAAGCTCGTTCAGGGATGATGAGGTTGTAGGGTGCTTCTGGCTTAGTTTGGCCAGTTGTTGATAATCAGCGTCCAGTGCTGCCTGCAAAATGGGAATAACATGGGAGGTTAATAAAATGGGTGTTGGCATATTAGGTCTCTGCTCTTTAAGTATTATTATCCTGCATCTAGTGTGCAAATTTACGCGAAGTCCTTTTTTTTGAACTACTATCTATCTGAATTGTATAGATCAGCTTCAGTTCTGCCGAACTGGTTGAAGATTATAGCTGAAGTTTTTGATTTATATATCACCCATACAGATTATAGCGTGGAGCAAAAAGATGGCAGGTGTTCTTGATAGCGTAGACATGCGAACCCAGCTGGCCGGGCATAATAGGCTGGAGCTGTTGCTTTTCAGGCTGGCTGGAAAGCAGCTTTATGGAATTAATGTTTTCAAGGTACAGGAAGTGATTCGTTGTCCAGAATTAACCAATATGCCCCAGTCCAATCCAATGGTTGTGGGTGTTGCTCATCTGCGAAGTAAAACCATCCCGGTTATTGATTTGAGTATGGCGATCAGTAACCGGGCTGTTGAAAATATCAAAGATAGCTTTGTCATCGTAACCGAATATAACCGTTTTACTCAGGGGTTCCTGGTGAATTCCGTTGATCGTATAACCAATATGAACTGGAAAGAAATATTGCCACCACCTAAAGGCAGTGGTGCTTCCAGCTTTTTAACAGCAGTGACCCATGTGGATGAAGAGCTGGTTGAAATTATCGATGTAGAGCGGGTATTTGCCAATATTATGGGACTAAACGAAGAAGTAGATGCTGACGTTCTTGAGAATGCGGATGAGGATCTGGCCAGTTCTGATAAACCCAAACATGTACTGGTTGTAGATGATTCCTCAGTTGCCCGTAATCAGGTTAAACGGGTGCTGGAAAAAGTTGGTATCAAATGTACCCTGGCAAATGATGGGCAACATGGCCTGGAAGTTTTGCAGGAGATGGTTGCCGATGGTAAAGATATTAACGATGAAATTGCCATGGTTATTTCTGATGTGGAAATGCCGCGCATGGATGGGTATACCTTAACCACAGAAATACGCAAAGACCCACGACTGGCCAGTTTATTTGTGATGTTGCATACTTCATTAAGTGGTGTGTTTAATACTTCAATGGTCGAAAAAGTCGGGGCCGATCATTTTATGCCGAAATTTAAACCCAATGAGCTGGCAAATGCGATTTTAAATGTTGTTAGTGGCCGGGATATTGAATATGGTCTGGAAAATATTTCAGATGACTAATAGCAGTCGAAACCTAAGCGATTTTAAAAAATAAATGACTAATAGTTTCTCGCCCAGTGAATACAAAGCTTTTCAAGCCTATCTGGAAGATGCCTGCGGCATTGTTCTGGGAGATAATAAACATTATCTGGTTTCCAGCCGCTTAAGTCGTTTGATGCAGGAACATAATATTCCTGATTTACAGACGCTGGTGGATAAACTCAAATCTCTGGCGGTATCACCCTTAAAAACACAGGTGATAGAAGCCATGACAACTAACGAAACCCTGT
>JALTRC010000454.1 GCA_026998145.1 Gammaproteobacteria bacterium | reverse complement strand
GCTGGGGATCTATGCCCTGCTCGGCAAACAGACGCACCACACTGGCTGCACGGGCAGCTGATAATTCCCAGTTGGAGGCATATTTTACCGTGTTTATGGGAATATTGTCCGTATAACCGGAAACATATAATGGATTAGGAGCATTACGAAAATTAGCACTTAGCTGGCTAAGAATCTGTTTGGCCTGGGGCGATAATTTTGCCTGTGCGCTGGCAAATAATATGCTGCTGTTAATTTCAACTTCCAGCCATTTTTCATTGCCTTTAACGGTAATTTTGCCCTGCTCTATCAGATCTTTCATATCCTGTTTGATTTTCATGGCCGTATCTTCCAGCGCCTTACGGGCCGCCTGTCCCTCGGCTCCCAGGGCAATAGGGGCACGCTGCACTGATACACCCAGCTGAGAGCCGGGCTGTATTTCGACACCCAGCTTAGGATTGAAGGCTGTTGTCATGGCATCTGACAACACCCGATATTTGCCCACGTTAATAGAAGAGATGGAATACATCACCACAAAAAATGCAAATAGCAGGGTAATAAAGTCCGCGTAAGAGACTAACCAGCGGTCCGTATTGGTTTCTTCCTGAATAGTCCGGCGACGGCGTGACATAACACTATGGCCTAACGCAGATAGCTCTGCAATTTGGATTCGATATTACGGGGATTTTCCCCTTCGGCAATACTGACAATGCCTTCCATCATCATTTCATACTGCATGACCTGCCGGTTAACCATATTCTTCAGTTTTCCAGCAATGGGCAATAACAGTAAATTCGCCAGCCCCACCCCGTAAATCGTCGCCACAAATGCGGTGGCAATACCGGCGCCCAGCTTTTCCGGATCCGCAAGATTATTCATTACATGAATCAACCCCATTACCGCGCCTAAAATACCAATGGTCGGACTATAACCGCCCATGGATTCATAAACCTTCGCCGCCTGCAATTCAAACTCTTCCATAATGCCAATTTCGGTTTCCATCACATTACGAATGGCATCCGGCTCATTGCCGTCCACCAGCAGTTGCAGGCCTTTGCGGGGGAACAGATCTTCTTCGGTTTCTGAGGCATCTTCCAGTGCCAGCAGGCCTTCACGGCGAGACATCTGACTCCAGCGCACCAGCTTTTCAATGGTGTTTTCAATATCAATATCCGGCGGATTAAAGACCCAGCGAATCATACTGATCGAGCGCAGAAAAACCGGAAAAGAGGTTTGCAGCATCACCGCCCCCACCGTACCGCCCGCCACAATCAAAAACGCAGTCAGCTGGAATAACTGATCCAGATGACCACCGTCTAAAATATTGGCGCCAATAATGGCGGCAAACGCCAAAATAATGCCTGCTATGCTGAGAATGTCCATATTAGCCGTTTAAAGCAAGTTTCCTGCCGATTTCTTTAAGGGGTAGAACCTGATCGGCAATAGGGGCCACGGCCGCTGGCATACCATAGATGGTACTGGTTGCTTCATCCTGGGCCCAAAGGCTGGCCTGTAGCTGTTTCAGTGCCTTGCTCCCTTCCCGACCATCAGCTCCCATGCCGGTTAAAATAATCGCCTGCACCCGTTTGCCAACAGAGTTGGCCAGTGATTTAAAGGTCACATCCACACAGGGTTTATAATTTTGCCGGGCATCATTATCTTCCCGTATCTGTAATTTTAACTGGCTACCCCTTTTTTCCACGGTCATCTGCTTGCCTCCCGGAGCCAGATAGGCAGTACCCGGTTTAAGCAGATCACCATCCTGGGCTTCCACAATATTAATGGCACATTGCTGGTTCAGGCGTTTAGCAAAGGCGGCTGTAAAAGTGGCCGGCATGTGCTGCACCATAATAATCGGCAGGGAAAAGCTGGCGGGCAACTGAATCAGCACTTCCTGCAGGGCTACCGGACCACCGGTAGAGGTTCCAATGGCGACCAGATCAAAATTGGCCGGATTAAATTTTTCTGCTCGTCCTGCTCTTGCAGCTGGAGCTGGAGCTGGAGCCGATACCGTGGCGGAGCTTGCCGGACGACTTAAAGGCGCTGATGTTGTATTGCCTAAAGGTCTGCCAGGTGTGCTGATTGAGCCGCCTTGCGGACGATGAACAGGCCGCCTTCCCCTGGCAATGGTTTTAACCCGTGTACATAAAATCTGCCGGGCCTGATCACTATTATTGGATATTTCATCAAAACGCTTGGGTAAGAAGTCCAGCGCACCCGCATCCAGCGCATCCAGTGTCGCCTGAGCACCTTCATGGGTTAAGGAGGAAAACATTAAAATGGGAATACCCTGAGCACGGGTAATTTGCCGGGTGGCTTCTATGCCATTCATCACCGGCATTTCTATATCCATAGTAATGACATCCGGTTTCAGGCTGGCACTTTTTTCAATTGCATCCTTGCCATCCACCGCCATTCCAATGACTTCTATCATCGGATCGGCATTAAATATTTCACTTAGCCGACGACGGAAAAATCCTGAATCATCAACCACCAGGACGCGTATAGTCATGTATTGTCTCGTATATTATTTATGCAGGAACCGAGGTTTATTGCACCTCATGCAAAGCTAAAAGCCTTTACGTGCCCGCGCCTTTAACAGGCTTTGTACATCCAGTATCAATGCAATTCCCCCATCACCTGTGATGGTTGAGCCAGCAAAACCGGGCAGGCCCTGTAGCATAGCACCCAGCGGTTTAATCACCACCTCTTCCTGACCAACAACCTGATCGGTTACCAGCCCCACCAGACGATTGCCCAGCTGGCTAATAATAACCTGGCCTTCCCCTTCACCATACTGGGCTTTTTCACCGGGCATTAATAGCCAGTTTGAAAGATAAAATAAAGGTACCGCCTTGTCTCTCACCATGACCATTAGCTGGCCATCCACCACATTGGTTTTGCGGGTTTCCAGCTCAAAGATTTCATTGACATTGGATAAGGGTAAGGCAAAGGTCCGCTCACCCAGAGAAATCATCAGGGTAGGCAGAATTGCCAGGGTTAATGGCACTTTAATCGTCAGGATGGTGCCACGGCCCAGCTTGGAATCTATATCCAGGGTACCATTTAACTGGGAGATGCGGGTTTTCACCACATCCATACCCACACCACGGCCGGAAATATCGGAGATTTCTTCCTTGGTTGAAAAACCGGCCATAAAGATCAGATTAAAACATTCCTTATCTTCAAGTCGGGCAGCAGACTCTTCATCCATCAAACCTTTTTCTACCGCTTTTCGGCGTAATATTTCCGGATCCATCCCTGCACCATCATCTTCGATGGACAGCAAAATATGATCCCCTTCCTGCTGCGCGGATAAAATTACCGTGCCTTCACGGGGTTTGCCATTTTTTTCGCGCACATCCGGCAATTCAATACCATGATCCACCGAGTTACGCACCAGATGCACCAATGGGTCCGCCAGAGCCTCCACCAGATTCTTATCCAGATCTGTGTCTTCCCCCATCATTTCCAGTTTGATTTCCTTATTGATCTGACGGGACAGATCACGCACCACCCGGGGGAAACGACCGAATACTTTTTTGATCGGCTGCATACGGGTTTTCATAACCGAGGTTTGCAGATCTGATGTCACCATCCCCAGATTGGTAATAGCCTGGGTAAGCTGCCCTTCTGGCACATTAACTCGCAGGGTTTGCAGACGGTTACGCACCAGCACCAGCTCACCCACCAGATTCATAATTTCATCAAGGCGTTCCGTATCAACCCGTACTGAGGTTTCCTGAGCCGGTTTAGCCGGTGCTTTGGGAGCGGCGGGTTTAGGCTTTGCGGCCGGTTTCTTTTTAGCTGGCTCGGCTTTGGTGGCAGCTGCTGCGGCAGGCGCCGCTTTGCCAGTGGTCGGCCCCTTACCGGCGCCGTGCAAATCATCAAGAATGGAATCAAATTCTTCATCGGTGATTAAATCATCACCACCGGATGCGGCAGCCGGTTTTTCTTCGGCAGATGCTTTGCCCTTATCTGTACTGGCAGCTGTCGGCCCTTTACCCTTGCCATGCAGATCATCCAGTAAGGCATCAAATTCATCATCGCTGATCAGGCCATCATCCGACTTATTATCTGCAGCCGCTGTTTTGGCAGGCTCAGGTTTACCACCGTGTTTGCCCTTGCCATGAATATCATCCAGCAGGGATTCAAATTCTTCATCGGTAATTTCATCACTGGCAGCATCGGACGATGGTGCAGGTTCTGCCGGTTTATCGCCATCCATTGCATCCAGCAGCGCATCAAATTCTTCTTCTGCTTCATCCTGGCTTTGTTCTTCGGCAACGGCTTCAACAGCCGGCTCTTCTGCCACAGGCTCAGCCTCTTCTGATTCAGGTATCGAGAAGGTTTTTAATTCGGCAAGCAGTTCAGGGCTGGCAGGTGTTGGGTCTTCACCGCTCTGCACTTCAGCAAACATGGTTTGCACACAGTCCAGCCCCTGCAAAACTGCATCCATTAACTGGGGACTGACTTTGCGCTCCCCCTGCCTTAATAAGTTAAAGACATCTTCACATACATGGCAGGTATCCACCATGGCATCAAGCGCAAGGAAACCGGCACCGCCTTTAACGGTATGGAAACCACGGAACACCGCATTCAGAAGATCCGCATCTTCAGGAGATTGCTCAAGGTCTACCAGTTGTTCACTTAACAGTTCCAGAATTTCACCGGCTTCAACCAGAAAATCCTGTAAAATTTCATCATCTAAATCAATCGCCATATGCGCCCTTTAGATTTTTAAAAACCTAAACTTGCCAGTAGGTCATCCACATCATCCTGCCCTTTCATCACCTCATCAGAGGTTTCCATGCCGGGAACCTGTGGACCATCCAGCGTTGTTTCCCCAGTCTCTGCTGGCTTTTTCTCGCCCGCTGTTTTCTGAGCCGTTTTCTGACCGCCCTGTATCTGTATCAGCTTGACCAGATTAGACTCGATTTCATCAACCAGATTAATCACCCGGCGAATAATCTGCCCGGTTAAATCCTGAAAACCCTGCGCCATTAAAATTTCCGTAAAACCGGACAGTAACTGGCGCATCATTTCTTCCGACTCGGTAAAAAAGCTTTCCACATCATGACCCATGGCGCGCAGCTCATCGGCGCTCATATCTCGGGCACGGAACCTGGCCCACTGGCGAGCCAGCTCAGCGGCCTGGTCAGATAATTTTTCAGCCACCGGCGAACTGCTCTCCACGACGGCAAGGGTGGTATTGGCTGCGTTTTCTGTCATGGTGATAACATATTCCAGACGCTCTTTGGCATCGGGAATATCCGTTTCGGCCAGATCGGAAATACGTTCATCCATGCGGAAATTCATTATCGAGTCATGAATTTCCCGGGTCATCTTACCCAGCTCCTGAAACAGTACACTTTCACGAATATTACTGATTTCATCCAGCACGGTATCTATCTCGGCATCGCTGGAAGATTCCTCACTCAGTACTTCAACCAGCTTCTGAGCCTGGGTCAGCAATGACTGCTTATCGATAGGATTATTATCCATATTCTATTTATCCTGCCGCTTCGATACGTTCAAAAATCTTTTCGATTTTTTCTTTCAGGGTTTGCGCGGTAAAAGGTTTAACGATGTAACCGTTTACTCCTTCCTGTGCAGCCAGAACAATCTGTTCTTTTTTAGCTTCTGCCGTTACCATGAGTACCGGCAGGGTTTTGAGTTTTTCATCCGCACGTACCGCTCGCAGCAAATCAATGCCGGTCATGCCCGGCATATTCCAGTCGGTAACCAGAAAATCGAAATTGCCTGACTGCAACATAGGCAAACCGGTATTTCCGTCATCCGCTTCCTGGGTATTGTTGAACCCCAAATCGCGCAACAGATTTTTAATAATTCTCCGCATGGTGGAAAAGTCATCCACGATGAGAATTTTCATATTTTTATCCAAGGTTCTTTCCTCAGTGTTTTATTTATTAACAGGGATTTTGGCAGACATTTCAATTATTTCCAGTTTTCACCGGTGAAATAAAAAAATAGTTTTTTCAATAGTCTGCAAAGTCTTTAAAGATTCGTTTTGAAATGAAAAACGGCCAGCAGATGTTTTATTCATCTGCCGTCCAGTGCATCATTTTTGTACGAATCCGGTTTAGTGCCTGGGCATGAATCTGACATACGCGAGACTCGGAAACTTCCAGAACCTGGCCTATTTCTTTCAGATTCAACTCATCATTGTAATACAGGGACATGAGCAATTTTTCACGTTCTGGCAGTTGTTCAATAACATCGGCCAGGGATTGCTGAAAACCTTCATTCTGCAACCGGCTGAACGGATCTTTTTCCTGGGAGCTGAATTGCAGCGGCTCATCACCATCCTGGGACTGAATACTGAACATGCGGGCACAGGCACTGTCTCGCAGGGTTTGATAATACTCATCCAGGCTGATATTCAGTTTTTTAGCCACCTCCTGATCTTTGGCGTCACGGCCGGTGGCATTTTCAATTTCCTTAACCGCTTCGTTCAGCTCGCGCATTTTTTTATGTAAGGAGCGGGGTGACCAGTCGGAATGACGCACTTCATCCAGCATGGCTCCACGCACACGGATATTGGCATAGGTTTCAAAACTGGCCCCCTGGGTGGGGTCATAGTTTTTCGCCGCTTCAATCAGGCCAATCATGCCGGCCTGAATCAGATCATCCACCTGCACACTGGCCGGCAGCCGCCCCATCAAATGATAGGCGATACGCTTTACCAGCCCCACATTTTCAATAATGAGCTGATCCCGCTGATCCTTTTGCACATCTGCATACATGGCACAACCCTGAGACATGATTAACCTGCGGCGCTGTATTGAATAAGCCGCTCCACAAAAAACTCCAGATGTCCGGCCGCCTGTTTGGGCAAAGGCATGGCAGCAACTTTTTTAGCCAGCTTTCGAAATGCGCTTGAAGCGGGACTTTGGGGATAGGCCTGCATCACGGCTTTTTGTTGACGCACCGCCTTGGCCAGATATTCATCGTAAGGCACAGCCCCCATATAATTGAGGGTCACATCCAGATAATGATCTGTCACCCGGCTCAGCTTGCTGAATAAATTGGTGCCTTCCTGGGGGCCGCGGGCCATATTGGCCAGAATATTAAAGCGCTGAATGCCATGATCTTCATTCAGCACTTTCATCAACGCATAGGCATCGGTTAGTGATGTAGGCTCGTTACACACCACCAGCAATACTTCATTGGCCGCTTTGGTAAAGCTCACTACCGAATCGGAAATACCGGCAGCAGTATCCACAATCAGCACATCAAGGGGAATATTCAAATCACTAAAGGCATGAATCACACTGGCGTGCTGGGAAGGGCTTAGCTCAGACATCATCTGGGTGCCGGATGCAGCGGGAATAATCTTCAGCCCCTCCGGGCCATCCATAATCACTTCTTCCAGACTACGCTCACCATTGATAACATGGGATAAATTCTGCTCAGCCCGCAGGCCCAGTAATAAATCCACATTGGCCAGCCCCAGATCCGCATCCATTAGCAATACATTCTTGCCAATAGCCTGTAATGCCAGAGATAAATTAACCGATACATTGGTTTTACCCACACCGCCCTTGCCACTGGCAACAGCGATTACCTGAACGGGTTTGTGTTTTGTCATGCGTCTGATGCCTGCGGCCTGATCGGTGATTGGGGGGTCAGCTATCATATTGTATTAATCTTTCGTTTTGCAGTGCCCACTGCATTTATGTGCATCTAAGAATAGACGATATTTACTATAAATGCGCCTGTTCTACGCCCGATGTAAAAGAAACCGCCATAAAATCGTCATCGGCATTTTCATGATAGCGTTTCATGTGGCGAATCGCCTCATCCACCAGTTCTCTGGCCCGTGCCGGGCGTAAATCCTCCGGCACCCGCTGGCCACTGCTCACATAGGCCGCCGGCAGATGATGCTTAATCATGGCACTGAGTACACCGCCCAGGCTCACCGCCTCATCCAGCTTGGTGAGAATGCAGCCGGCCAGATTGGCTTTTTTGAACAGGCGAATACTTTCATCCAGCGTCGGCAACTGGGCATTGGCCGACAACACCAGATAGGTTTTGATGAGTGATGCGGACTGCCCCATACTGACAAACTGTTGACTGAGCTGCACATCCCGCTGAGACATACCCGCCGTATCAATCAGTATCAGCTTTTTATCGTAAAGCTTATGCAGCAATACCTGTAAGTCCTCGCCATTATTGGCCGTATGCACCCCCACGCCCAGCAGGCGTCCGTAGGTCATGAGCTGCTCATGGGCGCCAATGCGGTAATTATCGGTGCTGATCAAAGCCACATGGCGGGCGCCGTGACGCATGGTAAAACGTGCCGCCAGCTTGGCAATGGTGGTGGTTTTGCCGACACCGGTGGGGCCGACCATGGCAATCACCCCGCCCTGATTAAGAATATCGTCATCACTCACCGGCAGTTGATGCACCAGCTGCTTTAGTGCCGCCTGCATGGCCTGATCCACATCCTCAAGATCATCCAGCCCCTTCACCAGATATTTACACACTTCCTGACTCAGGCCCATTTCCGTAAATCGCTTGTACAATGAAACCCGCAATGGATGCTGCCGTGCCAGTGCGCCCCACTCCCCCAGGGTCTGCTGATTTTCCAGCATTGCCCGCAGGGATTTTAATTCGCCGCGCATTTCGTCCATGCCGGAAGTATTATCAGCCATGGACTGGAACAGGCCGGCCGCCTGATGACTGGCCGCCACTTCTGCCGGGGCCTCCTGTGGGGCTGATTGCCGCGGCTCCGGGGCAGGCTCTGGCTGGGCCGCCTCTACCACTGGTTCCGGCACTGCTTCGGCTTCCGGTTCAGGCGAGGATTCCTGCTGCCGTTGCTGTAGTATTTCTGCGGTGCTTTTATAAGCTGGAGCTTGCTGGCTCGCTTCATGCTCGGCAGCTGCCTGTTCATAATAGGCTGCCGCACTATCCGGCCGGGCATTTTTCATCAGATTCTGATCCAGCGCCTGATTGATTAAATGCTCGTCATAATCCAGTGCCGCCAGTATTTCCACCTGACCATCCACCTTACGATTCGACAGAATCACCGCATCGGCACCCAGCTCGTCTTTAATCTGCGCCATGGCTGTACGAATATCCGCAGCCGTAAATCGTTTTACACGCATTAGTTCTGTCCTCCATCAGCGCCAACCGCGGCGACAACTTTAATTTTTTTATTATCGGGAATTTCACTGTAAGCCAGCACATGCAGGCC